>JAICJP010000196.1 GCA_025928375.1 Candidatus Sulfotelmatobacter sp. | reverse complement strand
TGACGGCCGGTTCGGGCGGGTTGACGAGGTGCGACTCCGCGGGGCATGAAAGTTCTTTCCTCAGTTGAGCGATGCGCTTCATGATAGCAAGCGAGCTTCGGCGGGTGCCAATGAGCCTGTGCTGGTTGGGCAACCTGCAGCCATCAAGAAATCTCTCTCGCGTAAGCGCTCGCTGCGCTCGCGGGCGGACGATGGCGTCCGCCCCTACACAATCTGCTAGCGATACTGTCCCTCGGTAACCACTTCGGGAATTGACGGTGATACTGGCGGTGCGTAGTCTTGACCTATCGATGAATCAGGGAATGCCATGGCAGTGAATTCCATACAACTCGGGCAGGTCTGGCGCAGCGAAGCCGATGGGCAAGACTACCTTGTCACCAAGGTCTATAACGAAGTATTCACGCAATATGCGATGCTTCGTCCGGCAGGAATTTCTGCGCCCGAAGCCCCCACCATCCGGGTGAAAGTCGCGAAGGGAGCGCAAGGCGCGACCCTGCCCGGCTACGCGTTCACCCAAGAAGGCTCGTTCTAGCAGCCTGCTTTTTTCCGTTACACTGGATAACAGTTTTCAGTTCCCAGTTCTCAGTTACGTGTGGAATGCTCGTACCTGAGAACTGGGTACTGAGAACTGCTCTCATGACTGAAAAGATCCTTGCCGTTCTATTTGCTTTCATCAGCAAAATCATTGTCTCGGCCGGTTATGGCGGGATTGTGCTCCTGATGGCGATTGAGTCGGCATGCATTCCGCTGCCCTCCGAGTTGATTATGCCCTTTGCGGGATACCTGGTCTCTCAGGGAACGTTCAAGCTGCTATGGGTGGCAACCCTGGGTGCGGTCGGGTGCAACTTGGGATCGCTGGTCGCTTACGAGATAGGATTTTTTGGCGGACGGCCGCTGGTGGAGCGCTATGGACGCTGGATTCTGATGGGCAGGCGCGAACTCGACTGGGCTGATCGCTTCTTTGGCCGCTGGGGATATCTGGCGGTATTCGTGGGACGGTTGCTGCCGGTGATTCGTACATTCATTGCATTACCGGCTGGCGTGTCACGAATGCCCCGGGGCCGATTTCATCTCTACACATTCTTAGGATCATGGCCATGGTGCCTCGGGCTGGCCTGGCTGGGAATGAAACTGGGCCAGAACTGGCGCGAACTCGGGAAGTATTTTCACCAGTTCGACGCGGTCATCGGAGTTGTGATCATCATCGCTGTCGTTTGGTTTGTCTGGAGTCACTGGCAGCATAGAATTAGCTCTCCACCGCCAGCTATCAGTGGTAAATAACTGCATCAACATCAGGGAGGAGTCGTGACCATCACACGCTGCTTCTGTACCGTTCTGTTGTTCCTCGCCGTTTGCCTGCCTGCGTCGTCGCAATCGCAGTCAGCCAACACTTCCGACAAGCCCTTTGTCGTCGAGTACTACTACAAAACGAAATGGGGACATGCCGACGAGTTTCTCAAGTTGTTCAAGAAGAATCACTATCCTTTGCTCAAGAAGCAGGTCGAGATGGGGCGAATGCTGAAGGTATGGATGGATCAGCCGCGTTACCACACGACCGAAGACGGGCGCTGGGATTATCGCGTGACCATAGTCTTCAAGAATGCGGCCGTGGCCAATGAGGCATTCGACGAGGACGCGCTCAAAAAACAACTCTGGCCCGATCAGGATACTTACAACCGCGAAGAGCAGCGGCGGTTTGAGATTCTCGACGCGCATTGGGACTTGCCGGTCAAAACTGTCGATCTGGATGGCAAACCCTAGAACCTTTCACCACCGGGGACGCTGAGGTACACGGGGGAAAACCGCGTTGATTTCTGTCTCAATCTAACCTTGATCGATCCCCAGGTAATTCGCGATTAGCTTTTCGTACCACTTCCAGGGTAGAAAGCGCTTCATTGCCAGCTGCATATTTGCGTCGCGGCCGACCGGGTAACGCAGTTTCGGGTGGGGATTCTGGGCAATGGCAACGATGGTGCGCGCGACGGCGATTGGATTGGCTTTCGGAATTCTCGCGATCACTTCGCGCATGCGCAGGCTGCGCTGGAAGTTGGGCGAGGTCTTCTTTTTTGCTTCTTGCCCCATCACCGCGCCGCTGGTCCAGACACCCGTATCGAAGGCCCCGGGCTCGACCAGCACGACCTGGATGCCGAGCGAATTCATTTCTAAGCGCAGCGACTCGCTCCAGCCCTCGAGCGCATGCTTCGATGCGCTGTAACTACTCACCGACACTGCCCCCTGCAATCCACCTATGGAAGAGATCTGAATGATGTGACCCGATCGTTGCTGCCGCATGACGGTCAGCACGGCTTTGGTCATCGCGACGGCACCAAAGAAATTGGTCTCGAACTGCAGGCGCAATTCCCCGAGTTGGATATCTTCGGCGAAACCGCCTACCGCAAAGCCGGCGTTGTTAACGAGCACGTCAATTCGCCCGTAGTCGCGAATCACTGAATCGACGAACTCTGGCATGGCGTCGACCTGAGTCACGTCGAGCGCGCGCACATCGATCCGGTCCGAAACCTTAGCCGACGCTGCCGCCTGCAGCAGCCGCTCGCGTTTTTCCAGATCTCGCATGCTGGCGATGACCCGAAACCCGGCCTTGGCCAGTTCCACCGAAGTCAGCAGGCCGAAGCCGCTGGATGCGCCTGTCAACACCGCTACCTTTTCCGGCATAGCCAAGGTGTATCACAACAGAAGATGCTGGAATCCCGCGCGCCGGAGTGGGACAATAAGGGCAGGCCATCCGTTGCTACCGAGCTGTGCTCGAAGGAGGTCTCATGCTGGCGCTACGGCATCGTTCCTCGCGAAATCCCTACTTCCAGTTCCATCCCCTGCACACCGCGTTTTCGCTCCTGGGAGCATTGATTCTCTTCGGAATGCTGATCTGGTTCCTGGTAGTTCCCGCACACTGAGCACGACTTCGCGATCGGGAAAACACAGGGAGGGTTGCTCTGTCCTGCAAACTCTCGCGTGCGCCGGCACTCCGATGCGCGAACTCTGAAAAAGATGTGAAACCTTCGTGACAATCTGCAGGGAAATCCCTTATCGCAACCATCAAAAATTGGAATTAGACAGAATTTCTGCCCCATCGATATTGTTGGAGCATGGAACCTTTCATTTCTGTCGAGGATTCACACCTGGATGTTTTGCATGACATTAGCGTGCGGCTGAACGCGGCGGAGGGATTTCACGAGGTTCTCAGCCGTGTCGTCGATTTTGCATCCGCCCTGGTGAAGTGCGATTCCTGCCTGATTTATGTCTTGGAAGACGACGAGTTGGTGCTGCGGGCATCCAAGAATCCGCATCCGGATGCCGTCGATCGCTTGAAATTGCGAGTGGGCCAGGGAATTACTGGTTGGGTGGCCGAGCATCGCGAACCGGTAGCCATCCCGGAGAAGGCGGCGCAGGATCCTCGCTTCCAATTTTTCCACGAGTTGCCGGAGGACAGCTACGAAGCGTTTCTCTCCGTGCCGCTCATGTGCAGGGGACGAGTTGTAGGCGTCATCAATTTCCAGCACAAGCAGCACCACGTATACCGGCGGCGTGAGATCCGCATGATTTCCGCCGTGGGTTTCCTGGTGGGAGCCGAGATTGAACTGGCGCGGTTGGAGGAAGCGAACTTCACGCTTTCCGAGCAACTGCAAACCCGTAAGCTGGTGGAGCGCGCGAAGGGGATTCTGCAACGCGATCTGGGACTCAGCGAAGAGCAGGCGTATTTGGCATTACAGCGCCAGAGCCGGCAGAAGCGGCGTCCCATGAAAGAGATTGCCGAGGCGATTGTGCTAAGCGATGACGTCAGGGGGAGTTCCCAGCCGGACTAGCCAGTTGCACACCAACGATCCAGTTGCGCACCAACGATAAAGAGGGCGGAGACCCAATGGTTCTCCGCCCTTTTGTTTTTCCCGCCTCGCCTCGGAACTGCGAATCCAGGCTTACTGACCTGCTGGAGCACCGGTTACAGCTCTGGCGATCTGCTTTTCCGCCGTGCCCGAAGGCGTGTAGAAATGCAGAGTCAGGTCACAGTCCGGCAGTTCCATCGCCCTGACATAGCTGCCGGACGGGGAAGACGCCAGCACCAGTCGACTTCCGTGGTGCGTCGGAGTGCCCTCCGTGCTCGGAACCAGGATGATGAACCCAGTCCGCGGGCCGCTCATTTTGCTAAGGTTCAGGAACGGCGCGGTGTTCTGCGGATCGTAGGAGAACGCGTAATCTCCCGCCGGGATCCTGGTGTTCCCGAAGAGCACGTCGTGAGTAAGCGTGAAATGCCCGCGCGCGGGCTGCTGAGCGGAAGCGGAACTGGGAACAACTGTGAATGTGGCCGCGGCCAGCAGGGCTGCGAAAGCGAATTTGCGAATTGAAATCATGGAATCTCCATTCTGCCCTCGTTATGGGAAACGACTGGCAAGTCTGATGAGCACGCTGTCCGCAAGAACGCGGATCGCATGGGCTCAGGCTGTGGTGGAGAACGACTGGGTCAGGAGATGGCAACTGCGCTAACACGGCTGCAGGCCATCAGCGACTTCGCTGGGACCGGCCACTCAGCTGGCTGCGAAGTGATTTCATCATGCAACGGAAGCGATGCAGACGTCCAATTCAAAGAATTTATGGGAGCGATGAAGTACCGCCACCGGCCTTTAGTAAGCGGCATCGGGGGCAAGGATGCATCCCCAGACACCGCGACGCTCGGCTGAAGCTTCCGAGCCAGCTGGGCTTGAAGAATTGCAGGGAGCGAATTCTACGCGCAGTTCGACTGCACCGCTGCGGTGCCGGTAGCTCGGGGCGGCATCTTTGCCCCAATGGAATACACTTCGCAGCTGGTGGGGCCTAGCTGGCGTTCCACGATCACCAGTTGCCCGTCTTTCGACTCAGCGCGACGGTGAGTTTCCAGCCTCGCTCCGCTGAAGAACGTCAGGGGAGCCGATACGGTGAACTGGGACTTGCCGCCGTAGCGCTCGAGACACTCCTCGAGGGTGCCGTAGAAACATTGTGCGTGTTTATTTCGCGGATCCATGCGGTACTCCTCAATCCTCCGCATTCGCTTTCCGGGAGGAACCACAAGCAAAGTAAGGTCGTGTGGGTAAAGTACCACGCGAAAACCGTGTAGGCCAGTACGGTAAATCCTGTATTTAGTCGGAAGTTCATAGGGCATTCCTCTTTTGGAATTGCCGCGGGCGTACTTTTATCCGCCGCCGAATTGCCCAGATGGCCCGCCATATGAGAACATCTTTAGTTGCTATGGTGGCAAGCCACCGTCACCAGAAAAGGACAATCATGTATCAGAAGCGCCCCGGAGTTTTCATGGCTGATTGGTGGGATGCAGACGGCGGCCGCCATCGGAAACAGTTTAAGACAGCCTCAGCAGCGCGTGAACATGAGCACCGCGAGACGGCGCTGGCGCATGCCGAGCGCGCCAGCCGGGAGATGAAACTGGCCGCCCGCAGTGGTGGCAGTAGACGCTCGCCGTCACCACGGCGGGATGAAACCAGTATGGAGCCGGCGAAAGGGAAGCTAGGAGTCATGATCCCCGGGATGGGGGCGGTCGCCACCACGTTTGTTGCTGGCGTGGAGGCGGTCCGCAAGGGCCTGGCCAAGCCAATCGGGTCGCTCACCCAGATGGGAACCATTCGTCTGGGGAAGCGTACGGATTCTCGCTCGCCGAAGGTGAAGGAGTTCGTTCCCTTGGCCGCGCTGGATGACCTGGTCTTCACCGGTTGGGATATTTTCGAGGACAACATGTACGAGGCGGCCACCAAGGCGGGTGTTCTGGATTATCGCCTGGTGGAGCAACTGAAGCCTTTCCTGTCCTCGATTAAGCCGCGGCCTGCAGTCTTCGATCACAATTATGTGAAAAAGATCGACGGGCCCAACGTGAAGAAGGGCAAGTCGAAAATGGAGTTGGCCGATCAACTGCGCCAGGATATCCGCGATTTCAAGAAATCGAGCGGAGCCAGCCGGCTGATCACGATGTGGTGCGGGTCGACTGAGTCTTTCATTGAGCCCACGGAAGCACACCAGTCGGTCAAGGCGTTTGAGAAGGCATTGCGCGAGAACGACGAGATGATTGCGCCCTCCATGATGTATGCCTATGCGTCGCTGATGGAAGGCGTGCCGTTCGCGAATGGGGCACCCAATTTGACCGTCGATCTTCCGGTCATGCTGGAATTGTCGCGGAAGAACGAGGCCCCCATCTGCGGGAAAGACTTCAAGACCGGTCAGACCTTGATGAAGACAGTGCTGGCGCCGGCCTTCAAGGCACGGCTGCTGGGGCTGAGTGGCTGGTATTCCACCAACATTTTAGGCAATCGCGACGGCGAAGTGCTGGACGATCCCGGGTCGTTCAAGACCAAAGAAGAGTCCAAACTCGGTGTACTGGAACACATTCTGCAGCCCGGGTTGTATCCCGAACTATACGGGAACATGTATCACAAGGTGCGGATCAACTATTACCCGCCGCGGGGTGATAACAAAGAAGGATGGGACAACATCGATATCTTCGGATGGCTGGGGTATCCGATGCAGATCAAAGTGGATTTCCTTTGCCGGGATTCGATCCTTGCGGCGCCGATTGTGCTGGATCTCGTGCTCCTTCTGGACCTGGCAAAACGCTGCGAAGACCTGCGTGGGCTTGGGATCCAGGAGTGGCTGAGCTTTTACTTTAAGTCGCCCATGACAGTGCCCGGGCTTTACCCGGAGCACGATCTGTTTATTCAGTTGATGAAGTTGAAGAACACGCTCCGCCACCTCCGGGGCGAAGAGTTGATCACCCACCTCGGCCTGGAGTACTACGACTAAGCGGGCGCTTGCCGACGTCTCGGTCGTGATGTAATGACCATGGTCATATGAGAGGTGACCAGCATGAAAACCATGGCGGCTGGCGAATTCAAGGCGCGGTGTCTGCAGGTGATGGATGAAGTGAGATCGACACGAAACCCGGTCGTCATCACGAAACGCGGCAAGCCGGTGGCCAAGCTCGTACCAGCGGACCAATTGTCTGAGTGGGTTCCCGGACGCCTGGCTGGGAAAATCGAAATCCTTAGAGACATCGTGTCTCCCGTAGTGCCATGGGAGGATTGGGAGGCGCTGCTGTGATCCTTCTGGACACGCACGTTTTGGTGTGGATGGTCCACTGACCCAAAGCGATTGTCTCGGGCCGCTGATCGGGAAATTCGCAAGGCGCAGCACGATCGCAGCTGTGCGATTTCTTCGATCACTCTTTGGGAACTGGCGCTCCTGTTCCGAGGGAACCGCCTTCGGGGTACCGGATCCATAGAAAACTCCATTCGTACCATACTGGACGACACTGGAGTGAAGGTGTTGGAGATCACGCCGGAGATCGCGGACTTGAGTACGTCGTTTCCAGAAACCTACCCGAAAGACCCCCGGGGACCAATTGATCGGCGCCACTGCGCGTGCTTATGGGCTGAGTCTTATCACGCAGGACGAGAGAATCCTGTCCAATCCGTTGATCCGAACGGTTTGGTAGCGGAGGGCTACAGCATGGACCCCCAAGTCTCCAATGACCGCTTCACGCACTCTTCTTCTCCCGCTTGTACTCGTCGAATTTCTCCAAAAAGCGATCAATATCTTTCTTCTGCAGGTAATACGGCGTAGAGAGGCGAAGCTTGTGTGGATCGCCGCCACGGATGCGGATCTTGTGCGTCTTCCAGAGCCAGTTCTCGAGATCTCCGCGCTGCACCGGCGGAACGTTTACGCTGACAATGCCGCAGCGCAGGGCTGGGTCAGGTGAAGTCCACGACTCCGCCCCGCGTCGGATCATTTCAGCCAGGATGTAGTCGGCCATCCGACGATGGCGCCGCTCGATGCGCTCGATCCCGATATCATTTGCGAGTTTGATAGACGCGCGCAGCCCCCAGAGCGCAGGCACGTTCGAGCTGCCGATGCGCTGAAAGCGTTCGGCGCGAATCTTCTTGTCTTCCCAGCCTTCCGTCACGATGGTGTTCCACAGGCGATCGATGACTTCATCGCGCACGTAAAGAAATCCGGAGCCTTTAGTAGCGAACAGCCATTTGTGGGGGCTGGA
>JAICJP010000214.1 GCA_025928375.1 Candidatus Sulfotelmatobacter sp. | reverse complement strand
CTGGCAGACGGGAAGCGGCACCCAGACCAACATGAACGTGAACGAGGTCATCTCGAACCGGGCCATCGAAATTGCCGGCGGAGACATGGGATCGAAGAAGCCGATCCATCCCAATGATCACGTGAACATGTCGCAGTCATCCAACGACACATTTCCCGCGGCCATGCACATCGCGGCGGCTGAGCGCGTGAAGAATGCGCTCATTCCCGCGGTCGGGACGGTGCGGGATGCCATTGCTGCCAAAGCCAAAGAGTTCGAAAACGTGGTAAAGATCGGCCGCACTCACCTGCAGGATGCCGTGCCCTTAACCCTAGGACAGGAGTTCGGGGGCTGGGCCAGCTTACTGGAGCGCGACAGCCGGCGACTGGAGCAGGTGCTGGAGGGACTGTACGATCTCGCGATCGGCGGGACCGCGGTGGGCACCGGGCTGAACACCCATCCGGAATTTGCCGAGCGGGCCGCCAAGAAGATCGCGGAATTGACCGGACTTCCCTTCCGATCGCATCCCAACAAGTTTGCCGCGCTGTCGGCGCACGACGAGATCGTTTTCGCCCAGGGCGCACTGGAAACGCTGGCAGCATCCTTCATGAAAATTTCCAATGACATTCGCTGGCTGGCATCCGGCCCGCGCTGCGGGTTGGGAGAGCTCTCCATTCCGGAGAACGAACCCGGATCTTCGATCATGCCGGGCAAGGTAAATCCCACGCAATGCGAGGCCATGACGATGGTCTGCGCTCAAGTGCATGGGGCGACTGCAACCGTGGGATTCGCAGGCTCGCAAGGAAATTTCGAGCTCAATGTTTTTAAGCCGGTCATCATTTACAACTTCCTGCACTCGGTCACGCTGATCACCGACGCCTGCCACGGTTACGTCGAGTACATGGTAAAAGGAATCGAGGTCGATCGCGCCAAGGTGGACTGGTACGTAAAGAACTCCCTCATGCTGGTGACGGCGCTCGCTCCCAAGGTCGGCTATGACAAAGCGGCGCAGATCGCGCACACAGCGCACGTCGATCACTCCAGTCTTCGCGAAGCAGCCCTGAAGCTGGGATACCTGACAGGAGAAGAGTTCGATCAGTTAGTAAAACCAGAAAAGATGACCAAGCCTGTGTAGGGGCGGACGCCTCGTCCGCCCCGCGAGCGTGCAGAGCGAGCGGCAGTTGCGTTATTCAGTTTCACTGCTCAGTGCAATTGCGGCGCGCAGTACCGAATCCACCACTCAGTTTTCACTCGCTCAGTTCGCTAGCAGCCTCGGGTTGGAAAGCCTGATTACCCGCCTCTCGCACCTTCTTAGCCGTAGTAATCACCACCACACTGACCAAGACCAACAAAGTGCCCACCACCGTCCGCAGCCCCAAGGCCTCGCCTCCGAAGATATACCCAACGATCACGGCCACTACTGGGTTCACGTACGCGTAGGTTCCGACCTTCGTTGGCGACTCATGATGAATCAGCCACACGTAGGCCGTGAACCCGATAATAGATCCCGCGACGATCAGGTAAGCCAGCGCCAGCCAAGCCTTCAACGACACAGCCTGCGCGTGGAAGCCGCGAAATTCCCCGAGCATCACCGCAGTCAGAGTAAGCAACACTCCTCCCGCCAGCATCTGCGCTCCGGAACTCATCGCCTTTTCGCGCGGTAATGGCACCTTGCGCGTGAGAGCCGAGGCTACGGACCAACTGACCGATGCCGCAATCAGCGCGCACGCGCCCAGGGTGTCGATGGGAGTATCCCCGAGAGTCACGGAGTGACTCACCAGCACCGTCACCCCGGCAACGCCCACCAGCAGCGCCGTGCCGAGGCGGGCAGTGAGCCGCTGCGTCTTCATGATGAAGATTTCCGAAAGCGCCATGAAGACTGGAATCGTAGCCATCATCACAGCCGCGATGCCTGAGGGCACCCGGCGCTCCGCCCAGAACAGCAATCCGTAATCGAAGACAAAAATCAGAACCGCCAGGAACGCAGCTGCGCCCCATTCGCGCGCTGCCGGAGATGGAGTTCCCTTGAGGCGCATGCCCGCGTATAGAACCGCCCCGGCGACAAGGAAGCGCATGCCCGCAAGCAGGAATGGTGGGACTTCCCGCACGCCTACGCGAATCGCCAGGAAGGTGGATCCCCAGACGAAATAGATAATCGCGAAGGCCAGCAACACCTTCCACGCGCGCGGATGCGATGTGACTTCCATAGGAACCAGAGCAGCGAAGCTTGAGCCCGATTAGATCATCGCACCCGCGCAACGACGCAGATTTCGAACATAAAAAGTTTTTATGAGGATATAAACCGGATCAGAGAATGGCGGGGAGCGCTTACTTTTTCAGGAGGCTGGTGTGGCTGGAGACGCACTGCCACTTTCCCATATCGAAAACCCAGGTATCGGTGAAGCGTCCGGTGTGGTCGTACGGCTTGCCTTTGTAAGTTCCCTGCGTGTGATACACGCCGGTGATGACGGCGGTATCCCCAAAGAAATTCATTTTGACGTCTGAAATATTGGCCAGCGTCGGCTTGAAAAGAGGATCCTTGATATCGGCCAGGAATTTCTGCTTGTCGCTAAGGTCGCCGTCCCATTCCGTGTTGACGAAGCGGCTGGATACCAGCGCATCCAGGGCAGCGGCGTCGCGGTGCACTTGAGCCTCGTTCCACATGCGTTCCAGCACCAGCAATTTGCTCTCGCGCGGATCGGACTGCTGGGCGGACACTGAGGCCGACAGCAGCGCGACAACCATACAGCAGCAGAATTTGCGGATCATGACGTACACGTGCCCGGTACCCCAACATCACAGGATTGTGGAAAACATAACAGCGTGGGTAGGAACGTAGCACTGAAACGACACGGTTGGGAGTTACGAACGTCACTGAAAGCGGCCCCTCTGCGCCGGAGTTCTGCCGCGGATTAGAATGCCCAGCGCAGTAAGGTGGCTCCAACCGTGAATCCCGCGCCCACCGAAGCGAGCATCACCAAGCTCCCCTTCTTCAGCTTGCCTTGTTCTATGGCGGTATTCATGGCCAGCGGGATGGTAGCGGCCGTCGTGTTGCCGTAACGATCGATGTTGATGATGACGTTTCCGTCGCGTAGGCCGAGTCGGTCGGCGGTCGCATTGATGATTCTCAGGTTTGCCTGGTGGGGAATGAAGACGTCGATGTCGGAACCTTTCAGGCCATTGCGCTCGAGCAACTTGAGGCAGAGTTCGGCCTGCTTGCGCACCGCGAATTTGAAGACCTGCTGGCCGTCCTGGTGCACGTAGTGCATCTTGTTGGCGACCGTTTCTTTGCTGCTGGGGTGCAGGCTTCCGCCACCCGGCATATAGAGGAATTGCCCGCCCGAGCCGTCGACCTCGTGAACGAAATCAATGAATCCTTCCTCATCGTTCTCGGCAGGTTCGAGCATCGCTGCACCAGCGCCATCCCCGAAGATGACGCAGGTGGCGCGGTCGGTATAGTCGATGATCGACGACATCACGTCAGATCCGATGGCCAGCACGCGCTTGTGCGCTCCCGTCGCAATGAACTGCGCCGCTACCTGCAACGAGTAAACAAAAGCAGAACACGCAGCCGAGAGATCGAATCCCCATGCACCCTTCGCGCCCAGTTTGTTTTGCACCACGCAGGCCGTCGAGGGAAAGAGCATGTCAGGAGTGACCGTACCCAGCACGATGAGTTCGATATCGGCGGGAGTGAGGCCGCGCTGCTGCAGCGCCTTTTTTGTGGCCTCAACGGCCAGATCGCTGGTCGCGACTCCGGGGTCCACGATGTGGCGTTCGCGAATGCCCACCCGGGTCAGGATCCAATCATTGTTGGTGTCGACCATGCGTTCCAGGTCGGCATTGGTGAGAAGGCGTGGAGGCACATAGGTGCCCAAGGCGCTGATCTTGGCGCGAATCGGTTTGTTCAATCAGTTCCCCTGAAGATGAATGTGAACATTGTGAAGGATGCAGCGCGAAAAAGTCTAACCAGCGCGTCAAAATGTCGAAGGGGGCGTGCCTAGAATGCCCAGCGAATTAACGAAGCACCAGAGGTGAATCCTGCGCCCACGGCAGCGATGAGCAGCAGATCACCTTTCTTCAGTTTGTTCTCTTGAAGAGCGGTTTGCATGGCAATGGGAATCGTGCCGGCGGTGGTATTACCGAAACGATCGATATTAATGACGACTTTTTCCATGGGCATCCCCAGGCGGTCGGCAGTGGCGGTGATAATGCGCTTGTTTGCCTGGTGAGCAATGAAGCAATCCACATCTTTGCCGCTGAGATGATTCTTCTCCAGGATGCGCTCGGTCATTTCTGCCATCTTCTTGACCGCGTACTTGAAAACCTGCTGGCCATCCTGGTGAATGTAATGCATCTTTTGATTCACGGTTTCGTGCGAAGCCGGGTTCAGGCTGCCACCACCCGGCATGTACAGAAATCTTCCACCTGCTCCTTCGATCTGCGCGACATGATCGATTACTACTGCATCATTCTCAGAAGGCTCGAGCAAAACAGCTCCGGCACCATCGCCAAAAATAATGCAGACGGCGCGGTCGGTATAGTCCGTCATGGCGGAGTTCTTGTCCGCTCCGATCACTAGTACTTTCTTGTACTGTCCCGATTCGACAAACTTTACGCCGGTATTCAATGCGTAAACGAAGCCCGAGCATCCCGCCGAAACGTCGAATCCCCAAGTGTTCTTGATGCCCAGCTTGTGTTGCACCAGGCAGGCGGTGGAGGGATACATCATGTCGGGCGTGACCGTCCCCACAATAATCAGGTCAACTTCCTGCAGGTCGAAAGGATGAGACTCCAGCAGGTTCTGGACTGCCAGCACCGCCATGTCGCTGGCCGCCACGCCCTTGTCCGCGATGTGGCGCTCCCGAATCCCGACCCGCTCCAGAATCCATTCGTTGCTGGTATCGACCATCTTCTCGAGATCGGAATTGGTCAGGACGCGCGGAGGCAGATACGTGCCAAGCGCGCTGATTTTGGCGCGAACCGGTTTGCTCACTGCGGACTCCTGATTGGAGAAACTCAGTATTTTGAACGATCTGGAGCGGAATGTCTAACGCATTGACGCGAACGGAATGCTTGACCACTTAGAAGGTGTAATCGGGTGGCTTGATGCCTTTGGCCCGCAGATAGACCTCACACTGCGCGCGATGATGGGCCGTGTGGACGAACATGTTCATGATCATGGCGCGGCCGTCGGGATCAGGGCGGGCCTTCCATGACGGAACGTGAAAAGTCCGCTTGAGCTGCTCATTGGTGAGGTTTGGCAGAAGCTGCAGCACGTAGTCGAACGATTGCTCCAGCAGTTTCAGCGCATTTGCCTTGTCGCTCGCCGGGGGATTTTTCAGATCGATGGCGAAAGGCGTTTTCACGCCGGTAATCTGGTTGAAGCGGTAAGCATTGGCAATCGCAATGTGGTTGATCTGCTCGCCGAAGCTCATCTCCTCAGGCGCGGGCTTGAAGGTATAAAGATCGGCCGGCATGGCGTTGGCAACATCCAGGGTGAACTGCTTCGAGATCTCCCAGTCGCGAACGAACTCCGACATATCCAGCACAGAGGTAACCTTGGCATCCTGAGCGGCCATAGAGCCAGCAACCGTAACAAACAATAGAACGATGCACGCAATTGCTTTCCACGAAGCTCTCACGGGACCTCCTCAGGCAGTCGAATTCTAGACGTGTAACGGCCTGATGTGTGAGCAAAATCGGGCTAGGCTGCGGCGCGTTCCTTTTCGCGGTCCATCCACTCGCGGATAAAGCTGGGGCAGGAAATGATCCCGAACCGGCAGTTTTCCCCATCGATCAAATAGGACAGCGCTTCCCGGTCCAACTCTTCCAAATGCGCCAGGCTCAACAGCGGCCACAAGCGGCACTCGATACCGGATTGGACCAACTGGTCGAGATAGGCGAGATGTCCCTGAAACAGCTTTCCGGAAACTCGAATCGTGATGTGCGGATCGAGCCGGGCGGAGGTATTTCGAGTGTTCATCTTTCTCCTCGCGGGGCGCCGGTGAAAGTTACCGCGCCCTACTTCCTATGGATGCTCGGGAAAGACTTTCTTGCGAAAAGAGAGGTAAAGAGAGTGTAAAAACAGGTAATGAGAGGGACAAGGACCAGTAAATGTAGTTGGTTGTGGAAAAAAAAGTCAGACACCGGCTACTCACTGCACACGTCAGAGCCCGTTACCGTTGCTTCCTTCCGGACCTGGCGGGGTTGGCGGGAGAACGTCGCGTGAGACCGATGCCTGACCAAAATTATTCTAGCATCCGGATTCGCCAACGCCTGCGCCGCCAACGCCTATGTGACTTTCGGTGCAAGAAATGTTGTGAGAACCCTTCCTTTATTGCCGCGGATAACGAACAATGTTCCTAGGCGTTCGCTTCTGAATTTAACAATGGTTGACGAGTCAGCACAATCCGGCATCATTCCCGTTCGCAAAGCGATCGACAAGTACTTCGAGCTTTCGTTGTACTTGCTTGTGCTGACTGGCTTTGCAACGCTAGCCGGGACCCGCGGGTTGGATCTGCCTTCGGTCCTTCTGGCGGGATCTGCCTTGGCTTTCCGGGGATTCTTGCTGGCCAAGCGCCGCCGCATCGTCATCTCTGAGCGCTGGACGACTCCACTCTCAATTGTCTATTTCGTCTTTTTCGTCATTGATTACTTCGTGGTTTCGCGAGCTTTTCTGCCAGCAACCATTCACCTGGCGTTATTCGGCGTTGTGGTGCGGATGTTTTCGGTGCGACGCGAACGCGATCATCTGACGCTCGCGATTCTCGCCTTCCTCATGGTGCTGGCGGCTGCGGTGTTGACCGTGGACAGTGCATTCCTGTTCTCGTTCGCAGTGTTCATGCTCATGGCCGTGGCCACGTTTGTCCTAATGGAGATGCGACGCTCGGGGCGCACGGCCAGCATCCACGCGCGGCATTCGAGGGACCCGCAGGAGCACCGCCACCTGGCATTTGCGCTGTTGCGCTTCGTTCCAGTGCTGATGGGGCTGATCCTGCTTTGTGGCGCGGCCCTGTTCTTCGTCATGCCGCGTCTCTCGGCCGGGAACGTGGGCGGATATACCTTCGGCACCGACTTTTCCTCCGGCTTCAGCGACCACGTGCAACTGGGGCAGATCGGCGAGATTCAGCAGTCGAACTCCATGGTGATGCACATCCAGATCGATGGAGACCGGACCGGCCGTTACGACTTGCACTGGCGCGGGATCGCTCTGGCCGACTTCGACGGACACATGTGGACCAACCGGCGGGAGCAGTTCCTCCTGGCTCGGCGGGTCGATGACACTTACACCCTCTCCAAGCCCGATCCGTTGGAAGGTCCGAGTTTAGCAACGAACCGGGAAAACCTGATTCACTACCGCGTGCTCATGGAGCCTATTGGAGCCAATGTCTTCTTTCTGGCGCCGTGGGCTCATACGTTACGCGGAGACTATCGCATGGTGGCCGCCGATTTTGGCGGGGCTGTATACGATTTCGATGCGCGGCGAATCATCAACCGCTATGAGGCAACGTCGGATATAGCGACGCCATCAG
>JAICJP010000012.1 GCA_025928375.1 Candidatus Sulfotelmatobacter sp. | reverse complement strand
TCTTTATTCTCCAAGATGGTCGCCCGACGGCCGGCACATTTCTGCGTTTTCCGCAGACTCCAAGACTCTGCTCTTATTCGACATGCAGAGGCAAAAGTGGTCCGAACTTGCCAATGGATCATTGAGCTGGCTTAACTGGTCCCACGACAGCAAGTTCGTGTACGTGCTCGATTTTCGGGGTAAAGATGCCGTCGTGAGAATTCGCATCGCCGATAAGAAGGTCGAACAAGTGCTCGATCTCAAGGACTTCGTCACCGTGGGCCGGTACGGCGGCTGGCTGGCGCTGACCCCCGATGATTCACCGTTGCTGCTGCATGACACCGGCTCTCAAGACGTCTACTCGGTGGACTGGCAAGCGCAGTAATCGAGTGTCCAACCATAAGGTAAGTACCTGAATCTGTAACGTTTGCGTTATATATGCAGATCACTTTTTTGATCCTTCCCTTTTCTCACGGGACGTAATCCTAAGAATGCATGTGAACGCGTGGACTCTGTGGCCCCGCAGGCGATCCGCAGCCGTTATCTGGTAGCTTATAAAGCCGCCGACTTCGGGCCCGATAGAAAGTTCCGTCCCATTCACGTGACAGCTGAAAAAGCTGGGAGACGCCTTCCATGTACAGGTCCGTAAGGCTACTATGCACCGGCTGAAAGGCCCGCCGTGCACAGAGTTTTCCGCCGCGATACGGGAAAACCTGTATGTAGATACACCGGGGTATGCTGGTACTATTTTTTTCCGCGAAAGGGATTTGGATGCGGCACGGCCCAGTATCACTGGGACAGTTTAAAATTGTCCCGCTTCCCGTTTGTGTCCCATGAATACACATCAGAGCTTCGATCGCGAGTCGTTTCAGTCACTGCTTGCGAATGCCTTCTCCGTCCAGCAGAGTGGAATGGCGCCCGAGTCCCTGGCCGCCATCATTGAAATCCAACGTGTAGTGGCCGGTGGTGGGGTCGACGCCCACGATGCCATGAATCTGGTTGCCGAGCGGGCGCAAGGTGTCGCCGATGCATCAGGCATAGGCATTGCTCTGCTAGAGGGAAATCAACTGGTTCATCGCGCCGGCAGCGGAACCGCGCTGCAAAATGTCGGGTCGCAATTGACCGCCGTGCTCAGCCATGCGGCGCATGATCACCCCCGCAGAGAAATCTTGCGTGTAGAAAATGCAGCGACCGATAGTCGTATCGAGGGCGAAATTTGCCGCCAGTTTGATGTAGAAGCATTACTCATGGTGCCGATCTATCGCGAGCACGCGATGATGGGAGTGCTCGAGGTTTTCTTCAAACGTCCCCACGTTTTCTCTGAGCCGGAGGTACGCACATATCAGCTGATGGCTACACTTGCCGGGGATGCCAGCGCACTGCCGGTTGTGGCGGCAGAAAAGAGCGCCGTACGGTCATCAACTTTGGCGCGCGCGCTGTTGCGGATGAATCTACCGGTTCGGCAACTGGCGGTTACGGGGCAACGCGCTCCTGAGGCGCCGACAGCAGCAAGGCCAGAATCTTCATACGCGAAGATCATTTCCGCAGTACGGAAATGGGATGCACGGGCATACGGCGGCAAACTGGCAGGTTCAGCCGCTGAAAGCCTGCGTGGTATTCGTTTGCCAAAGTGGCAACTGCCGCATCTGCCCCGGCCAACAGTTTCATGGCGCACGGCTGCTCTGGCGCTGCGTCGCGACCTGCGGCTGCTGCAGGCGCAATGGCCGGACCAGTTACGGGGCAAACTAGTTTTAAACGTGGCAGCGGTATCCGTTGTTCTGGTACTTGCGATCATGGCTGCTATTGCGCGCCATCAAAGCACAATGTCACCTGTCGCCGATTCCTCTTCCAGCAGCACGATTACTGCTCCCAAGGAGCCGGTGCCTGCGGTAGACCAGCAGACCGTCGCGCCGACATCCCTGAAGCCGCACGCCAGCGTGCGCGACGCGGGTGCTCCTACTGCCTCATTCAAGCGCGTGTGGGCCGGGAAAGATGAGGTGGATTACATTGCTGACGATGTCACGATTCGACACTTCCGACCGCTGCCCACGCCTAAAAAGAGCGCTGTTTGGAGTAAGCAGGTGAATATCGGAAACGACGTGACGGTCCGTTATTTCAAAGCTCCACCGGTGCCGACCGTACAACCAGCCGCGCAACAGGCAGTCGACGAAGCGGTCAAAGATTGATCTTGATCGAAGCCGGCGACTCATTCCACGCCGCAAAACAGAAGCGTCGCTTGAGGCGGCCCTCAGTCTCCCGCAAGAACTTGCCTTTGGCTCACAAAGCCGCAACTCGGCGTTGCACCAGTAAAAAATAGAGTGCCAAGAGCACCAGGAGAAAGCCATCGGCTCCCAGGACCAGAGGCACAGTGAACCTTGGCACCAGCCACCCCGTGGCCAGATTTCCCATTGGCATGCCGCCGCGAAAGGCGCAGTTGTACACGCTCATGACACGTCCGCGCATCTGGTTGGTTGTGATCAATTGGACGAGCGAAGTGACCGTGGCGAAGACCGCCATCATCGACGCTCCGACCACGACCAACATGACGTAGGAGAGGGTCAGAACTCGAGAAAGGGCGAACCCCGAAATTCCCAGTCCAAGGCAGATCAGCATGCTCAGGGCAAACCGGCCCTTATTGCGTATGTTTCCCAGTCCTGCCACGGCGAGCGAACCGCAGATCGAGCCCACTCCCATGAGAGAAAGTAGATTGCCGTAGGTTTCCGGCCCACGCTGGAAGATGTCCTTCACGAAGACGGGAATGTACGTACGCATCGGCATGCTGAGAGCGGTCATGCAAAATGCCAGAACAATCAGGGCCTCCATGGAGCCCTGCTGGCGCAGGAACCGGATGCCCTGTTTCAAGCTGTTGAACATCGACTCCTTGGTCGTTTCCGGCACGAAACGCGCGGATATGACTAAGAGGGACACCACCGGGGCAAGAAACGACAA
Organism: Candidatus Sulfotelmatobacter sp.; assembly: GCA_025928375.1. Classification (GTDB taxonomy): domain Bacteria; phylum Acidobacteriota; class Terriglobia; order Terriglobales; family Acidobacteriaceae; genus Sulfotelmatobacter. The sequence goes on along the minus strand of JAICJP010000012.1, from coordinate 26,376 downwards.
AGCATTCAGCCCAAAACACCACTTTTCCCCAAGACGCGCCAGGGTGATGCCAGCGAGCGCCGGACCGACAGTAACCGCCAGATTGAATTGAATCGAGTTAAGCGCGATGGCATTCGGCATGTCCTCGCGGTCCACCAGTGTAGGAATCAGGGCCTGGTATGCGGGACCTCCAAAGGATTGAGCCACTCCAGCGACAAAAGACAAAGACAAAATCTGCCAAACTCGCACTACTTCCGTGGCTACGAGTAGGGTGAGGACTCCGGCACAAGCCATCTGAATATATTGCGAGATCAGCAGGATCTTACGTCTTTCGGTGCGGTCTGCCACCACTCCGCCGATCAGAGAAAGCAGGAAGATGGGAATGCCCGCGAGAAACTGATCCAGCGCAAGCAGGAATGCCGAGTGGCTCAAGCGGTAAATGAGCCAACCCTGCGCCACGATCTGCATCCAGGTGCCTATACTGGAAGTACAGGCGCCAAACCACATCAGGCGAAAATCACGATATTGAAATGCTTTGAATACTCTGCGGAGTGACGCTTGCATCCGGTCCGACCGTTTCGAAGTCAAACACTATCTTCGCATGAACTTGCTTCAGTGCCGACAGGGGCACTTGAAAATCACTTTGGATGAGGCGGAACGAAGCAGGATTACCAAACTCACGATACTGATTCTGGGCCCCCTCCGGAGCCCAATTCGCCCTCTGCGAACAGGAACGACAAGGCATCGGGGAATCGCCGTGCCCAGGCTGATTCATGATGGGACGCGCCCTGATCGACCATTAAGCGGAGGCGGCGACTCTCCAAGCCGCTACGATGCAGGATGGCAGCGAGTTCCTGTACGTCGTCGACCATGCTCCGGTCCCGATCAGGTCGTCCCGCCTCCGCGCTACCGGTAGCCAGGAAAACCCGTTCCGGCCAGCGCCGCACTGTGCGACTCTGCCGGACAATCTGGCGATTCGCCGCCCAGAGCGATGGACTCTCCAACAGCAAACGGCCAAAGATCCCGGGGGAAACCGCGACGGTATATAACGCGATCAATGCTCCTAACGAAGACCCGCCCAAGCCAGTGTTCCGAGCACCTGGTGCCACTCGATAGTGATGCTCCACGAAGGGCATAACCTCCTTAATCAGTAAACTGGGATAGCGGGTTCCCTGCACGCGCAGCATCATCGGCTGAAAAGAACGATGTGGCATGTATTCGCGGACCCGGTCTTTGCCTGCATTATCGATGCCTACGATGATCAAAGGCGGAATCATCTGTTCGCGGATGAGGCGGTCGGCTGTTTCATCTACCTGCCATTCGACTCCGTTGAACGAGGTCGCCGGCTCAAATAGATTCTGGCCGTCGTTGAGGTACAAGACTGGATAATGCCGGGCAGCATTCTGTGCATCGTCGTAGCCCGGAGGCAACCACACCCGCAGAAAACGATCGTTGCCGTAGATTCGACTGTGGAAGGGATGAATACGTAGGTCGCCAGTAGCCGTTTCACCGCGCATCACGCCGGCAGGCGTTGTCGCAGAATCGGTCTTATTGTTCTGGGTTTCTTCCATGCGCGACGTCGATTAAAGCTTGCCAGCGGCTCTCATGCCCGGGAGCTCTTCACCTTCAGAACTCCCGCCAGGACGCTGATCAGAGCAATCAGCGCGAGCGAAATCAGGCATAAGATGCACCACGTTGTCAGCACGTAGGCTTCGATGTAGGTGAGATACAAAGCGAAGCCCAGTCCCGCAATCGCTGCACCCAAGAGCCAGTCCCGAGTTTGCTCTCTGGACCGGAAGAACGTTGAGAGCACGAATAGCGTGGCGTATCCAGCTACCCCAATCACAGCCACGGGGATGCCAAGCAAGGTCGAGTACTCGCTGCGGTTCACGATGTCGCAACTGAATCTCTGGCTGAAGTCGCAGTAGCGGGTGGCCGATTCTGCGAAATGACGCTGCACCGCTATGCCGGAATCAATGACCCCGGCCAGCGATAAAATCGCAATCAGCACGAAAAGTAGCCGATCGCCGGAGCCGTTCACGGAAGGCTGCACCCCGTTTTGTCGCTGAGTTCATCTAGCGAGAACACGCCTTCTGTCGGCGCATTCGAGCCGAACTGCCAACTGGGGAACAGCTTCACCCCCGCCACTTTGCACTGTGGGGCCATCTCTCCGGGTTTCTCTTTGAGGGCGCATTCCTGGTACGGCACGTAGCGGAATGCAGCGCCAAACATTTCCTTTTGCTCGGCGCAGTGCGGACACCAATACAGACCATACATTTTCGCCTGATGTGCGGCGAGACACTTGGCAAACGAATCATACTTGTGATCGCGGTAATACCGGCCGGCAAGAAAAACCAACGCGAACAAGGCAACCACGATGACATAGCGCCAGGTTTTGCGGTTCTTCGGTGCATCACTGTCGCGGGTCTGTCGCCTTTTTCGGCGTTCTTCAGACATGGTTCAATTCTTATATCACGGCGTTCAGGCTACGATGTTCAGCGCCTGCGGAATCACATCAAGTTCTTCGCAGTGCAAGGTGAGGACCTCTCCATCGACCATTACATCCACCGGAGAATCAAGATTGAATTCGACGTGGGCGACGGACTTGCATTCAGCGAGGGGATGGTGGATGTGCGTCCCGTCATAAAGGCCAGGCAATTCTCGGATTAACCCAAGCCGCCCGATCGTTCCCCATCGCACATATTCAATCAGGCCATCGTTGGTCTGGGCATTGGGGGCGATCATCATCGTCCCGCCGGTAAATTTGCTGTTGTTGAAGGTCAGAAACAGACATGGCCTGCGGTCAAACTCCGTTTCCCCTTGCACTCGAACCGGGAAGGCACGGCGATTGAAACGAGCCAGGGTGAGAAAAATGGACCCGAAGTACCCCAATTCTCCCCATGAACTGAACCGGCGAGTGCGCAGTGTGGCAACATCCGCGGTGAAACCGATGCTGAGTAGATTGATGTAGTGAAGGATGCCACCGCGATGACGCAGACGCATAACGTCACAGCTTCGGCTGCGTTCGGCAAGGATCGCTTCGATTGCGTACTCGACCCCGCGATCACTGAAATCGCGCAGAAAAGAGTTTCCCGTCCCTAACGGCAGTAAGGCCAGAGTAGGACGCTCTGCGGCTGCAGCTTCCGGGAACAGCCCATTCACGACTTCATAGGAAGTACCATCCCCACCGACTGCAATGAAGTTTCGGATCCCTCGCGCATATGACGCGCGCGCGATTTCCGCGGCCTGTCCGGGAGCATTGGTATGCACCACTTCCGTCTGGATGCCTCCTGCCTTAAGGCGTTCCAAAACCGGACCCAGAAGCCTGCCGCTACGCCCGCCTCCCGCGGCCGGATTCACGATCGCTAGATAGTTCTGCGCCAAGATCTCGTTCTCACAATAAGGGCTGGTACTTGCGATGCGGCCGCTCCGTGGGGATCCAGACTACAGATTGACGATTGCTACCCTTTCGAAAAACTTCCCGATCTCTTCCGCCAGCAACTGCCGCTTGATTTTCATTGAGGCAGTACGGGGAAAGTCCCTTTCCCAAATCAAATATCCACCCACCCGCTTGAAATCGGGAAGACGGCGGTTGCGCGTGGAGATATCTTCGAGTAACGGCTTATCGAACGTCTGATTCTGCTCGAGCCGAAGAATCAGAACCAATGCTTCGCGTGTGCCGAGTTCCTTCGGGGGCCAGATGTAGTTTACCGCGAAGATGGCGTACTCCTTAACCGGCAAGCCGTCGAATACAGTCTCGATGTCCTCGGGATAGATGTTTTTGCCGCCCTCGGTGACGATCATGTTCTTCTTGCGCCCGAAGAGCTGGAGATGCCCGTGGCGTTCAAAACGCCCGAGGTCACCGGTGAGCAGCCACCCTTCGACAATAGTCTGGAGCGTGAGTTCCGGATCATCGAGATAATGCGACATAACCGTTTTACTATGCGCGGCTACCTCTCCGATTCCCTCCGCATCGGGATTCAGTATGCGGAGTTCGACGCCGGGAAGCGGTTTGCCCACCGTATCCGCGCGAAAGGGTTTGAGGTCGTTCAGAGTCAACGCCGTGCCCGCCTCGGTTAAGCCGTAGCCATTCACGACGGGAATACCAAGATCGTAAAAGAACTGCGTGGTTGAAGGCTCGATGAAGGCCCCGCCCGTGATGAGCGCCAGCAGCTCGCCACCGAATCCGCGATGCACATTGCGGAGCAACATGCGGCTGAGGCTTACATTCGGGCGCCCTCGCGTCAGAAGCCGATTGGTGGAGATCATCGTGTCTAGGAGAGCCCGTTTCCACTTCGGCAATTCATCAAACTTCGCGCGTAAGCCCTTCTCAAGGTTCTTCAGGATCATCGGAACCAGTGCCACGTAGGTGATGCGATAGCGAACAAAGGCGTCGCGCACGAACTCCGGCCGAAGGGTTCGCAAGTGAACCACGCAGGCCCCGCAGACGAATGGCCCAATAAATCCCACCATGAAATCGATGGCATGATTGGTCGGCAGAATGCTGAGATACCGCACCCCGGGCCAGAACGGGTACCAAGCGGTAAGAGAACGGCATTGCTCCAGATAATTCTCGTGGGTGAGAACGCATCCCTTGGGCCGGCCGCCTGTGCCGGAGGAATAAACGATGCAGGCTACGTCGTCTTTCTGCCGCATCACGAAATCGGGTGAGCCTTTGCGTTTGAAATCTTCCCAACGGAAAGCTCCGGCCAACTCGGCTCCCAGCGGCGCCTCGGTTACCAGGACGATCTTTGTGGCAATTGCCTGGAACTGCGGCGACTGCATGATCGCCCGCCAAAGGTGGTACTCAACAACCAGAACCTTTGCCTTCGAGTGCGCGAGGAGTTGAAGGTGCTCGGCGGCGCTGAGCTTGTAATCGAGCGGAACCAGCACACCGCCACAATAGAAGATTGCGTATGCCGAGATCAGCCACTTGGACTGGTTGGTCATGATGATGGCGGCGCGGTCATTCGCATCGAAGTCGGCGTCTTCGAGGGCGCGGGCCAATGGCAGGGCAATCTCTTTGAAATCGGAATAGGTCAGCCGGAGTTTCTCCCGATCCCGCTCAGCCTCAATCAGGCACACCTCGCTGGAGTAGCGATCCAGAGCATCGCGCAGTACGGCGCCCAGACAGCTGTACTTGGTGAGATCAAGCATTAAAGAGTCATTTCACCACAGAGACACGGTGACAGGGTGGAAGGCATAGTAATCAGTTCAATGACCACCATTCCCGCACAGAGTACAGCCACCAGGTTACAACCGAGCCTGAATCTTGCCGGCCAAGGTACGGAAGTCGCTGACGCCCTGCAGTTCGTAGTCGGGCAACTCGACATGGAAATGATTCTCCAACTTGGTAAGCAAATCCAGGGTCTGCAGGCTGTCGATGCCGAGAGCCTTAAAGAAATCGTCGTCGGGGGAGAGTTTTTCGCGCGGAACCTTGAAGTGCATCGCGGCCAGATCAAGAATCTCGTCCAGAGTCTTTTCGGTGGTTGGCATAACGAGTCATTCTAATTGATTCGTCAGGGCAGATACGGCTGCGCATTGGTGCTTTCGACGAACTTCTTCAGCCCGGCCTGCACTGCAGGCCGCTCAAACAACTCGCAGAAGATATCGATCTCCTTCTTCAGTTCGTCGTAGGGGACCGGTTTGATGAATTGTTTCGCCGCGGCAGATGTCTGCCGATCAAACTTCCCCACCTGCGCGGCCGTTGCCCGGGCCGCGCGTAGTGCCTCTCCTTCGGCGACCACCTGGCTGGCTAATCCGATCTGCTGTGCTTTGGTCGCATTAAAGCTGCGTCCGGTGAGTAGCAGATCGCGGACCACTGCATTCCCCACGTCACGTTTCAACCGCGGTATTCCGCCGAATCCTGGAATCAAACCCAGACGAAGTTCGGGGAAGGCAAAGCGGGCGCTCTTATCCGCAACAATCAAATCGCAGGCCAGTGCCAGTTCGAGCCCCCCGCCAAACGTTACGCCCTGGACGGCCGCAATCGTGGTCAGAGCCGAAGCGTCAATCGCGTTCAACACGCGGTGAATCCGTTCGAGGAAATCGCGAACGCCGCGGATTGCCGCCTTCTTCTCCATGGCTCGCGAGCGATTGTAGAGTTCCCGCAGATCGGCTCCAGCGCAGAAACCGGCTTTCCTCTCACTGTGGATGATCACGGCATGAAGCTGAGGCTCAAGCTCCAGCATAGCCGCCGAAAACGACTCGAGGTCCTCAAGAGATAGAGACCCAATTTCGTTGCATGGGGCGCGGTCCAGCGCGAGCTCGAGCACTCCTTCGTGGACTGAGTACGACATGGTCTGACCACGTTTTGTGACCTGGGCCGTGTTCATGCGGTCTTCACCGCCTGGTACATGTCTTCGATCTCGCTGCTCATGCGCTTCGAAATCAGGTCTCGCTTCAGCTTTCCGTTGGCTGTGAGCATGCCATTCTCAATCGAGAACGGCTCTGTGCGGACACAAAAAGCACGAACTTGCTTGTAATGGGGATGCTGCGCGTTGACTCGGTCAAGCACGGCTTGCACCTGCTGGCGGCTCGCATCGCCCGTGATGATGGCAGAAAGATATCCGCGGCCATTTCCGATGATCACCACCTGCTGCGCATTGGGCATTAGACGTAAGATTTCATCCTCCATGGATTCCGGAGCAAGCTTGTGGCCGGAGCCCAGAACGATCAGATTCTTGAGGCGGCCCACGATGCGCCATGTGCCCGCCTCCAGTTCGCCCTGATCGCCCGTATGGAACCAGCCGTCGCGCAGCACTTCGGCGGTCTGCTGTGGCCGATTCCAATAGCCGGGAAAGACATTCGGCCCGCGAACCACGATTTCATCGTTGTCACTGAGCTTCATCTCGATGCCTGGAATCGCCGGCCCCACTCGTCCCGGCACTGGATGGCGCGGATCATCCATAGTGCAGATTCCGGTCGTTTCAGTGAGTCCATAGACTTGCAGCACAGGAATGCCCAGCATGGCGAAATAACTTTGAGTTTCCGTCGTGAGCGGAGCTGATCCGCAGATCAGGGCCTTGAGATTCTCGCCCACCATCTTCTTTCGGATCTGCGGGAAAACCAACCTGTTGGCAAGCCAGAGCCACGGGGAACCTCCCTCTCTGCTCTTGCCCAACCATGCTGCCTTGGCGCGAGAGTAGATGGTTTGCGCCATCCCGCCCCTGGTTGCGATCTGTTCATCAACGCCGCGCCGCATGCGCTCCAGCAATTGGGGGACATTGAGGAAATAATGCGGCGCGACCGCAGGCATGTCGTTGGGTATTTTCGTCAGGTCGGTATTGAGCGTGACCAGACTTCCACGCAACAGGAAGGTCAACACCGCGATCCATGACGCGCAAAAACTGAATGGCAGGTAATGGAAGATGCGATCGTGCGAGGTACGTCCGCCCATCAGCAAGTCCAGGCGAGCCGAAGTACACCCCAGCATAAAGCCGACGTTGGCAGCGGTGAGAACCACACCCTTGGCCTCACCCGATGTGCCGGACGTGTAAATGATGGTGACCGGATCTTCGCTGCGCACCTGCGGACGGTCCAGCGCAATTCGGTCAACTCCCGCGAAGATGTCGTCGAATAGAAAATGCGGGGGCGCCGCAGGCCAGTTCTGCTGGATTCCCTCCCGCAGGGTTGGGTCTCCGCAGCAGACCAGGGCGGGCGTGCTGTCCTTCATAATGGCAACGAGTTCGTGCGCAGCCTGGCGGTAATAAAGGGGGACAACAATCAGGCCCTCGGCCGTGGCCGCCAGATCCATCGCGATCCACCGGATGGAGTTAGAGGCCAGCAGGCCGCAACGTTCGCCCTTAGCCAGACTTTTGGAAGCGAGAAAGGTTCTGGCTCGCTGCACTAGTCCGAGCAGTTCTGACCCGCTGACAGCCGTGACCAGGCCATCACGGATCTCCTGCAGAACCGGGGCACTCCCAGCGGCTTTCAGTTGCGCAAAGATTTCTCCGACGAAGGGCATTGTGGCGAACTTCGGGACTAACTGTACGCTGAAACGAGTTGCCGCAGCGAGTCATTCATGGGCGGCAGATAGTCTTCCCACGTCCACTCACCCGTGCGCGTGGGGAACTCCGGATAGCGGCGATGGACTTCTTCCTCGAAATAAACGCCCATGCGGGCCATAACCTTCAAATTCCTGACCACTGTCCGTGCGATCCCGTCAGCGATGCGTTCGCCTTCGGTGGCAAGTTTCTCGAGCGAAGCCAGCAACTTCGGTTCAAGGTCAGGATCATCGACGTTCATCAGCAAATCTTCGTGTCCGCGCTCGCGCATGATGTTGCGAATACGTTCGTCCATCGTGATTCCGGCCGACGGAACCAACCCAGGCATCGAGGTCACGATCCCGTGATACCGGGATGAGGCCATCATGTGACACGACCGCAGGATGCTGACCAGTTCGTACATGTTGTACTGATCCGAGGTCAGGACAGGGATCCCGCCCAGTTGCTCGGATATTCGATTGGCGGGACGCGCATCCAGGCGTTCGGTGGCAACAAGGATCACGAATACATTGCGCTTCTTACGGAAGGCGTCCACTGCAATAGCGATCGAGGAGAGGTAATGCTCGTATGCCCGATCAGCGGCGGGCCCAGAGTTATGAAAGTATGGCCCACGGTAATGTGTCTTCTGGTATGCACCGACCATCTTGTGCAAAGCTAGTTTTCCTATGGAAGCCTTTACCGGCCATTCGAAAGGATTGATGGGACACACTACCAGCACCGGCGTACGTCCGTCCCACCCTACTTCACGCAACACGCTCTGCCCATACTCCAGCGGGCGCGGCTCAAAAGTCCACGCCGTGTCCGTGCCCAACTCCGTAGGCACTCCCAATTCACGCAGCACGCTGCGGGATTCCTCGTTGCGAGTGATCACGAGTGAATTCCGGCAATAACGCGAACACATTTTCACCAGCAGCGGATCCATGTGACCCGCCTCGCCGCCATATCCGACGGAGAGCTTGTTCTGCGCGGCCGCGATGCCCAATGTGCCAATCATCATGGTGGTGAGCGCATTGGCGAACTTGCTCTTGAACATTGAGCCTTCGCAGGCCACCACTCCATGATGCTTTGGAACTTCGTTCTTCAGAAATGGAGGGAAAATATCAGGCAACCGAACTTGCGCCGTATTTTCAAAGTAGCCCTTCGAGCGTTCGAATTCGAAGGTCATGCAGGTAAACTCAACTCGCCCGGCGCCCAGGATGTGACGAATCTGGCGCAGCATCTCGTCTACGCGCACGTCAGATCCCATGTTGCGCGTGCCGTTATAGCCTGCAAATAAGAGTTTCAGCTTCTCGCCAGGACGCCACGGTCTGCCTTGCCCCAACATCCACCCGACTTTCGCCTGTTCGATGTTGGTGCTGACCCACGCCTCCAGCATGAAATCCATCATGCGGCGCTACCTCCGCGAGCCGCGGGCCAGGGCTGGTAGTGGTACTCGAAATTATTTTCGCGGCTGAATTTCAGCAAGGGGAAACTGTATTGCGAGAACGCCACCGGGCGGCGTCCAAGTTCAGAAGTAACGCGCGTGTTATCGAATACCGTATTCCAGACCAGATACGGCATGAACACTTTGAGCAGCGTCGCGCCGCTGCCCAGCGGTCCTCTGCGGTTCGAAAGGAACTTCACGGATCCGATAAAGGGACGCTCCGCGAAAGGCAGGAACACAGGTTTACGCTTCTGTTGCGCAGCCGCCAGGGCCATCGTTAGCTCCCGAAAGGTCTGCGAGGACGTACCGGAAGAAAGGTGATAGGTATCGAAGCCGGGCTGCTCCTTCTGGTGCAATGTTGCAATGGCGTCGGCTACGAAATCGACATTGACGATGTCGACCTTATCGTTGGCACGAAATGGTAAGGCCGGCAGCCCCGCCAGGAAAACAAATGCCTTGACCATGTCAAACTGGGTGGTTTCGGCGCGACGGCTGTCGCCCAGGACAATGCTGGGACGAAAAATCGTCTTCGGCGTATCGGGCAGCAGCACGCGCGTCATGTGTTCGCAGAATTTCTTGGTGCGGGCATACGGATCGTAATCGGAGCGATCCCACTCGATGGCATGATCTTCAGTGACAATCTCGTTCTGTCGCTTACCGGCGACCGCCACCGTGCTGACCTCGCTGAACCGGCGCAGGCCATGGTAGTGCTCCGCGTGCCGCGCCAAGGTGAGCACCTCAAGCGTGCCCCGTAGGTTCACATTCAGGCAGCTCTTCTCGGACTTGCGGTTTAGAGACGCCGCGCAGTGGATCACCGAATCCGTGGTGTGCACGAGGCGATCGTATTCATCGCGTCCCAAACCGAACCCGGGAGCAGTCAGATCACCGCAGAATACGCGCACCCGGGTCTGCAAGTAGTCATAAAATTTGGAAAATTCCAGGTGGAGTTGCATGGCCCGCCAGAGCCGAAGGTGCGCCTCTTGAGGATCGCGCGCACGCACCAGAAGATTTAGAGATGCGCCGTGCTCCTGCAGCAGATTGGCGGCGACGTGCGCGCCGATGTATCCGGTCGATCCGGTCAGGAATATCGCCACGTTGCTCCGTTGGTTCCCGTTTTGACGGCATCGCCGTTCGCGGGCGCAAGTTGAAAGCTTCGGGGAGGCCGTGCTTCGAGCGGACGCCCCTCAATCAAGGGATAGGTCCAGCGGCGCAGCGCCGGAATGTGAATGTTGATCCAGTACTCCCACCAATCAAGCGAACGCGTGTCGTAGGCAAACTGTTCACGTTCTGCCGGAGTGAGCGCATAAGAGAGTTTCTCGATGTTCTCCGCCGCAAAATCGTGCTCGTGCAGCAAAATGAAGGGCTCGAAGAGCTCAATTAGTTTCTCCACCCGCTCGAGACTACGCTCAGCCTTGACCAGTGGAGCCTTCTTCAGCGGCAGCGGCGACATGATGCGCTGGATCGACTGCACAATTGCCTTCTGCGCTGGCGCCGACATCCGGTTATAGCGGGCCTTGGAAACAGGAATGGCGTCGAGGCGCAGCCGAAGCCATGACTCCAGGCCTTCTTGCGCCCGGTAATGTCTGCGGTGCGCCAGAGCCGTCAGCTCAATCGAACGGCCCATGTCGCAGGGATTTGTCACCGAAGTCGCAAGCTGGTACAGCGGTTCGTGGCGACGTTCCATGATAGCGGCCGCGACCAGCGTCATCCCCGCGCAAACTGCGTCCACGGGAATGATATCCAGCCGCTTGCTTTCTTTGGAAGGCAATTGCCGGAAATACGTCCCCAGCAGATATGACAAAGATGCCGAGGTGTTGATGCCCTCATTCCAGCCCACAAAGGGTTTGGCGACGGAAGTCTCAACAATCGCGGGGCGTACCACTGCGACCGGAAGCCCGGCCCCATACTTCACAATCAGAGACTCAGCCAAGCTCTTGGTGAGGGTGTAGGTGTTGGGCCATCCCAGCTCCCGGGCTCGCCGGATACCGGCTTCGGTCAGGTAGTTCTTGAGCCAGCGCACGCGGTTCTTGCGGACCTGATTTTCCAGGGCAGCGCCTTGCAGATCCTTGGCGGCATGCTCTCTCGCCTGAGCCTGTTTTCTAAGCTCGCAAGTGACCTCCTCGCTTTGCGACTGGGCTTCAGCCCTGGCAATCAGATCGTGCAGGGCGTGCCATTCTTTTTCCGCATCGAAGTCTGCCTGTCCACGGGGATTGTAGTTCGGGATCAGTCTCTCTGGAACCCGGCCATCCTGCTCGCCCGCGACATAACAGGTCGACAGATGGAGCAACCCGGCGCGATCCGAATGGCGCACAAATTCAAGGATATTCAGCGCTGCGTCGGTGTTGGTAGCCAGTGCATCCCGCAAATCAGGATTGAAGTCAGTCAGGCCGGAACTGTTAACGATGAGATCGAGGTTCTTGTGTAGATTTTCAGCGACCGTTTCCGCGAGCCCGAGGCCCGGCTGCGTGACGTCACCCTCGACGACTTCGATTTTCTCGCGCAGGAAATCGGGCAGCCTGTTTCCATAACGCTCGAAGAGGGGGTCGAACACCGGCGATTCTTCCAGCAACTTCTCCAACCGCCTCTCCGCCGGAGTCGACTTCTGCCTGCGAATCAGCAGATAAATCTTTTTCACTTCTGCCAGGTCCAGAAGAGTATTGGCGACCCATACCTTGCCGATAAATCCGGTTACGCCGATCAGCATCACCTGCTTCCCTGTAAAGGCTCGTCGGACGGAGAAGCCGGGCGCCTGCTTGCGTCCGTCAAAATGTACGACCGGACGTCCCGGCCGAACCACTTGCCTCTCGGCCGGAACAGTAGCCGAGCGCAGTTCGTCTAAAGAGATATCCAGGTGGCGTGCAAGAGTCTTGGGAGCGCGGCGGCCATCCGGCATATTGTCGTTGAAGGGGGCAAACGCTCCCCGCGGCCGGATCACCGGGTCGAGCAGACGTCCGGTGGCAATGCCGTCACGAAATTCCAGACGGTTGGCAACGATGCGCTTCACCCCAAGATGCTGAGCCAGCGGAACCATGATGTGATCCAGCGCCTGGCTGACCAGAACCACATCGGCCCCGGACTGCAGCAGTTCCCTTACCTGTTGCGCTCCTCGCTCTTTGAGGTGCGGTTTCAGTTTGTATTGGAAGTATTCCTCGCCCAGCAGATCGAGCCGGTCTCTGGTCACCCCGCGAAGAACCGTGTGCACCATGCGGGTAGCAAACTTGCGGTTCGAAGCATAGAGAACCGGCCGGAGCACGGCCATGAGGAAGATCAGCCCGCGGCGACGGAGGCGTCCAGTAAATGTCTGGGCATTCCAGGTAAAGAAAGCCACCGGCCTGACCACGGTCAGATCGAGAAGACTCCCCTCCACTCGCCAGTAGACCGTGGGACTGGAATTATGGTTTGACTGATCCAAGATTGCAGCTTGTCCTTGTAAGGTCCAGGGTATGTAAGTAGACGAAATGTATTGTAAACAATAGATGGAGTGGAACGAAGCAGGAAGCGCTCTAGGCCTCCGCCCGCCGCCGACCCGTCACAAGCGCAATCACACCACTGAACGCGACCGTGGCGCTGATGGCCAGCAGGCCTCCCCGAAATCCGCCGTTTGTCCCGCGGAAGAAACCGATAATGTCCGGGCCGAAATAGCCACCTAAATTCGCCAGTGAGTTAATCATGGCGATACCGGCGGCCGCCGACAATCCTGCCATGCTGGAGGTTGCCATCGCCCAAAAGGGCCCGACCATCCCTTCCGCAAACGCCATTCCCAGCGCAAGTCCGCTCACAACGATGAGGGTTGAATTGCCATAGCCTGCCAGCGCCAATCCCGCGGCCGCAATGAAGGCGGGTGCTGCCGTGTGCCAGCGGCGCTCGCCATTGCGGTCAGAAAGCACTCCCACTACCACCATCACCAGCACTGTGGCCAGGAACGGAAAGACGGCGATGACTCCCGTCCAGAGATAGCTCAGTCCAGAAAAAGAGCGGATCACGCTCGGCAGCCATAATGTCACACCGTACATGGTCGTCGAAACGCCAAAATAGACGATCGACAGCAGCCACATCCTCCCACTCAGCAGAACTGACCAAAAACTGCTCTGGGGCGCTGCTGCTTCAAGTTGACGCTCTCGATCTAGCATTTGCAGCAACCAGTCCCGGTGCTCTGGAGCCAGCCAATGTGCTTCCTCCGGCCAATCCGACAGAGTGAAGAACACCACGGCACCGAGCGCAATCGCCGGTAGTCCTTCGATGATGAACATCCATTGCCATCCACTGAGACCTCGCCCATGCAGTCCCAACAAGGCGCCTGATACCGGACTGCCAACCACGCCGGCCAGGGGATTCGCAGTCATGAACCATGCAACCGCCCGGGCGCGCGCCTTGGCGGGGAACCAGCGTTTCATGTACAGGATGATTCCGGGAAAAAATCCGGCCTCCGCCGCTCCGAGCAGAAAACGCAGGGCATAGAAGCTCAGGGGGCCCCGGATGAAGATCATCAGGCACGAGATCAGACCCCAAAGCACCATGATGACGGTGATCCAGCGCCGTACACCAAACTTCTCCAGCAATAAATTGCTGGGCAGTTGAAAGAAAAAATATCCTGCGAAAAAAATCCCGGCGGCGCGCCCATAAACCCGGTCACTTAAGCCGAGTTGCCCACGCATCTGCAAAATGCCAAACCCGACGTTAATACGGTCCAGGTAAGCGACAATGTACAGCAGGAACAGGAACGGCATGAGCCGCCACATGAGCCGTGAGACAACAGCGGCTTCGAGGCGATCGGGAGCGGAGCGCAAAAGTCGTTCCATGGATGAGCCGCGTTGCAGTGCGCGGTTGGAGGATTCTACTCCAGCCCGAGTTGCTTCCGAATGGAATCCACGATTTGGGACGGAGTCTGCCTGATATCGGCCACGATAGCCGATTGCGGTTCTTCCAGATCGGCCAACTGGCTGGCCAGGATGGATTCACCGGCAAAGTGCCCCTGCCGCAAGTGAAGCCGCTCGCCGATCAGCGGAGCGCTTCCCTTGAGGTACACGAAGCGGACCTTAGAACTCACCTTGAGCTGCTCTCGATAGCTACTTTTTAGAGCTGAGCAGGCGAGCACAACGTTGGTCTTGGCGGCGCTCCAGCCCACGATGGCTTTGCGAATCAAATCGAGCCAGGGGGCACGGTCGGCATCCGTAAGCGCGACACCGTTCCGGATTTTTTCGACATTCGCAGGTGGATGAAAATCGTCAGCATCGGCAAATTGCCACCCCAGTTCTGCGGCCAGCATGCTCCCGACAGTAGTTTTCCCCGCCCCGACGACACCCATGACAATCACTATCATGCTGGATTTTATGGTTTTCTGGAGTACTTCTTCTCTTCTGCGGTTCTCCCATTGATGACGGTAAAGCTGCCATCCTTTTGCGCCGTGACGTTCAAGAACTTCCCTTCGCAGTTCTCTTTGACATTTGCGATGCGCTCTGGATCTGTGTTGTGAGCTTTGTCGGATTCCTCGGCGTAATGGAGTTGCCACACATCCTGCAGCCCGGGAGAGTCGTGAACAACTTGCCAGGCGGCTGGACTCGCGCCCTTTCTTGCGCCATTGTCGACAATCGCGACCTGCGGGTGGAGTGCCCACACAAGAGCCTTGGGGTTTGAAAGATCCGCACCGTGATGAGTTACGAGAAAAAGATCCACTCTCCCCAGCAGATTGTTGGGACACGCGATTTCAAGCTCTTTCTTTTTGGTGAGGTCTCCAAGATCGAGGAACCGGAACTGGCCGTAGGTGATCATCACCCCCACGGAGCGCGCGTTCTCAGTGTCGTCCACAAGAGCGGAAGGCTCAGCGGCACAATAAGAATTCGCCTGCCCCGCGCCCAGCAACGGTTCAGTAACGTGTTCCCCCGCCGCGCTGATCACGCGCACCTGAATGCCCTTGATCGGCAATTCCCATCCTGGTTTAACTAATACATGGGCGTGACCCGCGATCGCTTTCTCGTACGCTTTGTAGTCAGCCCGCGTAACTTGCGAATCCTCGAGGTTCGGCCCGTGATCGACGAAGGTGCCTACCTTAATTCCATCGACCAGTTGCGGGACTCCGCCCACGTGGTCTCGGTGGTAGTGGGTGATCAGGACGTAATCGATTTGCTTGAGTCCGGCCTGATGAGCGGCAGCGAGGATGCGATCGGCGTCGCGTCCTTCGTAACCGGGCCATCCTGTGTCGATCAGCAGCGACTCCCCTGACGGGCTCACCACGAGCGTGGCTTGCCCCCCTTCTACATCCACAAAGTAGAACTGCAGAGGCTTGCTTGCTTCTGCTGCTTGTACATTGACAAAGGCTTGGAGAAGAGACAACGACAGAACTGCCCGGAACAAGGAGCGCATCAGCAATCACCTGGAGGCAAAATGTTGCTCAAGATTATGCCACGCGAAAGCTAAGCACGAATTTCCAAGCTGAACTCCCCGGCGCAAGCTCGCTGGCTTCGGCCTGTGCATGCGGGTTTGTGTTAGCCTATCTGCAGCAGCGGATTGCTTTTCAGAGTGAATCCGCCATGGTCTTGAGCGCCGCGCGGAGTGGGTCCGCACGGGCTCTTTCGGGAACAACCCAAGAATAGCTTTCGGTCACCTATACAACTGGCAATCATGAGTTCGACCACCGTGCCTCTGGCCCAATTTCGCACCCGGGCAACTTCCATCTTTCGCGATTACGCCGAGTTGACCAAGCTGCGCGTCACCAGCCTCATCGTCATAACCGCGTGGTGCGGATACTTCTTTGGGGCACACAAAGCGGGCGTTTCGTGGTTGAACTGGGGTCTGTTGCACGCATTGCTGGGTGTCGGGCTGGTCTCCAGCGGCACGGCGGCGCTGAACGAAGTGATGGAACACGATATAGACGCGTTGATGCGCCGCACTGCCGTCCGTCCACTCCCCACAGGGCGCATGAGCATGTTGCACGCCACTGCCGTTGGGCTGCTGGCCTCCGTCGGCGGGTCTCTTTATCTGGCAGTATTCACGAATCCGTTAACGGGCCTGCTCACTTTATTGACTTCGGTCGTCTATCTTGCCGCTTATACCCCGCTTAAGCGCATATCACCGATCTGCACGTTCGTTGGGGCTTTCCCCGGAGCAATGCCCGGCGTTCTCGGCTGGGCTGCCGTTCGCGGGCGTCTCGATTGGGGCACACTCGTTTTGTTCGCCATCTTGTTCGTATGGCAGTTCCCCCACTTCTTCTCGATTGCCTGGCTTTATCGGGAGGACTATGCGAAGGGCGGCGTCAAGATGCTTCCCGTAGTTGAGGAAGACGGCCGCTCAACAGCACGACGAATTCTCGCGTATTCAATCGTCCTGATTCCAATCAGCATTCTGCCCAGCTTGATGGGGATGGCTGGAAAACTTTATCTAGTGGGAGCGGTTGCCCTCGGAGCGGCACTGCTCTACTTTGGGATGCGGCTGGCCTTCCTCAATCTGCCTCTGGTCGCGGCTCAATCCAAGACGCGTGCCCGCCATGTGCTGCAGGCCACAGTCATTTACCTGCCTCTGCTGTTCGCCCTGATGATGGGCAACTCCATCTAGTCATCAGCTCTACCTAAAGTTGGATATCGCGCTATACGACGTAAGCTGTTATTTGCGAATAGGTTGCCTCGTAGTTACATCTGCCGTGTTACCCTGATTTGCGGGCTGACTGGCTGCGTTCGTGGGCTCATAAGCCACCGCAAAAACTAGCAGCAACGCAAGGAACACAGCAAACACGAGGACGCGGATTTTTCCGGAAGTCATACAACTCCTCAGTTCCAGCTTCCATGCTATGAGGCCCTTTGCTCCCCGCCTGTGCTCAAGATCACACCTGCGCGTGACCCTCAACGATGTCCACGTGCGACAGCCAGCCTCCATCGTAAAATGCTCCGAGGACTAAATTTGAATCTGACCGAAGATCCGCACCGGCGGTTGAATGCTCTTACGGGCGAGTGGGTGTTGGTCTCGCCGAATCGCACAAGTCGTCCCTGGCAAGGGGAGGTCGCAAAGCTCAATACCACCGCTGAGCCCGCGTACGATCCCAATTGCTACCTTTGTCCCGGAAATGCCCGCGCGGGAGGAGTTCGCAACCCCAAGTACGAAGATACATTCGTATTCGAAAATGACTTTGCCGCACTAAAGCCTCAAACGGCTCGGGGCCGTCTCGACATCGAGAACAAGGGCCTGCTCGTCGCCGAGACCGAAGCGGGCCTTTGCAGAGTCATTTGTTTTTCGCCGCGACACGACCTGACGCTCGCAACCATGTCGCCTGAGGCAATCGAGATTGTTGTTCACACGTGGATGGGGCAGTTTCGCGAACTGGGCGGGCTCGACAACATCAGTCACGTGCAGATCTTCGAGAACCGCGGCGCCATGATGGGCGCCAGCAATCCGCATCCGCACTGCCAGGTCTGGGCGACCGCTTCAATTCCGCAAGAACCCGCAAAAGAGTTGCGCAGCCAGCGTGCTTACCTGAAATCGCACGGCAGTTGCCTGCTTTGTGATTACGTCGCTCTGGAAGCCCGCCAGCAAACGCGTATCGTTTTGGAACATGCAGGCTTCGTCGCCATGGTGCCGTTTTGGGCGGTCTGGCCGTTTGAACTGCTGGTCTGCAGCCGGCGGCATATCGGCAGCATGAACGATTTCACTCCCGAAGACGCGCGCTCGCTGAGTGGGATTCTTCACCGTGTGACGTCAACTTACGACAAGGTCTTCGGCGTTCCTTTCCCCTATTCCATGGGATTTCACCAGTCGCCATGCGATGGAGAACAACATCCGGAATGGCATTTTCATGCCCACTTCTACCCGCCACTGCTGCGTTCCGCCACCATTCGAAAGTTTATGGTCGGCTTTGAGATGCTGGGAACGCCGCAACGAGATATAACCGCGGAAACCGCGGCGGAAAGGTTACGGGATCTCGCGAGAACATAGCAGGAAGCACTTCGCTGCAATGCGCCATACCCTCTTCAAGAAAGGCCGTTCGCAATGAAAATCAGACTACTACTCACCAAAAGCGTCCTTGCTGTCGCAGCCGCATTCCTCATGGTCGTTCAAGTTGCGGGACAGGCCACAGCGATCCCGGCGTCCCGGCAGGTCACTCCGGAAGATCTGGTCAAGTTGCTCCAGAGCTCGCCGGAACAGAAACCGTTGATGATCCAGGTCGGCTCGCACGTCCTCTACACGCAGGCCCACATACCCGGCTCTGAATATATTGGTCCGGCCTCGACCGAAGCCGGTTTGCAGCAACTTCGGAAGCGGGTTGCAATGTTGCGCCGCACCCAATTGATCGTGCTCTATTGCGGATGTTGCCCATGGAGCCACTGTCCCAATGTGGAACCTGCTGATAACGCTCTCCACAAAATGGGCTTTCGCAACGTGAAGATCCTTTATATCGCGGAGAACTTCGGCAATGATTGGGTGAATAAGGGATATCCGACGGCGAAAGGAGATTAAGAACCTGTCCTCCACAAAGCTGAGGATCGTCGCCGCAGCCGTGCTTTTGCTTGTCTTGGGTTTGCTTTGGGGCAGGCATATGCGCTCGGGTACGCAAGCGTCTGGCCCCAAGCAGCATCCCCTTGCGCCCGACTTCACGCTAGCCCAGGTGAATGGCCCATCGCTCACTCTGTCGTCCTACCGCGGCCACGTCGTGCTTCTCGATTTCTGGGCCACATGGTGTGTTCCGTGCCGCGAGGAGATTCCCCATTTTGTTGAGCTGCAGGACAAATTCCGCGCCCAGGGACTTCAGATCATCGGCGTCTCGATGGACGACAGCGCGGACCCAGTCCGCCCTTTCTCGCAGCAATTCCATATGAATTACCCCATCGTGATGGGCAACGCCAAAATTGGCGAACAATATGGAGGAGTGCTGGGATTGCCCATCGCGTTCCTCCTCGACCGCGATGGCCGGATCACGAAGAAACACATTGGAGCTACCCCTGCCGAAGTATTTGACAAGGAAATAGCCACGCTCTTGCTGAAACAGTAACGATCCTAAGTGGCTAAATTTGCAGTAGTTTTCGTTCTTGCAAAGCCCCCTTAGTGCCCAATCACACACCTGTGTGATCCTAATCGTCGTTTCGGTTCACCCCGCAGGCTAGCCTCAGAAGTTGGCGTAGTCCTTCCGGACGGACACCTTCCTCCATCCCGCGAAACGACGCCAGCCCCCCGGACGACGCCGTCCCGGGTTACACGTCATGCGAGACAATATCCAGCGCTTGTGGCCGGAGATCGAATGGATCAGCAATCCTCAATTACGACAACAAGTCACAGAAACCTGGATTAAAGCCTTCGAACGCAGCCCGCTGAAGCCAGACGATTTAAATCGGATTCCATTCACCCTGCTGGTCCCGAACTGTCCAATCACCTTCATGGAACACAAGCGCTGTGTGGTGCACATTGCACGCGACAGTGCCGAAGCAATGCAGAAGTTTATGGGACGCGCACTTCCGATCGACCTGGACACGGTGATTGCGGGAGCGATCCTCGCGGATGTGGGGAAGCTGCTGGAGTACGAACTGGGCCCAGACGGAACGGTCCACCAGAGCGAGCGCGGCGAGGCTCTGCGTCATCCCTTTACCGGAGTCGCGCTCGCGTTGGAGTGCGGAGTGCCCGATGCAGTCTGCCACATCATTGCCGCGCATGCCGCTGAAGGGGACTTAGTCAAGCGCTCCACCGAAGCATTCATCGTGCATCACGCCGATTTCATGGCGTTCTTGCCCTTCAAGAATCCAAGAAATATAAGGACGAAATAGGAGCCCACTTGCCTACGACGAGTTCAACCGGAAAAGAAACGATCACGGCAGCGATGTCCCGCTGGGCGGCGGGACTGCGTTTTGAACAGCTCTCATCCGAGGCAGTGCATCAGGCAAAAAGGTTGCTGCTCGACTCCCTGGGATGCGCGCTCGGCGGATACCTGCAGCATGATGTGCAGATCGCGCTTGCAGTCCTTGACGAAATTGCGGGAGACGGGCCGGCGATTGTAATCGGCTCTGGTAGGCGTGTCGATCCGGCTTCGGCAACCCTGGCCAATGCGCTGATGATCCGCTGCATGGATTACAACGACATTTATTGGAAGCAGGATCCATGTCATCCTTCCGACATTTTCCCGGCAGCGTTGGCCTGCTGCGAACGCGCCCGCCGCAACGGAAAAGAACTGATCGTCGGTCTGGTGCTGGGGCACGAATTCGAGATGCGCCTCTGCGAAGCCGCGTTTCCTGGCATCCGCGAGCGCGGATGGCACCATGCGACCCTAACGGCATTTGCTGCCCCGATCGTCGCGGGCCGCGCGCTGCACCTGACGTGGGAACAAATCCAGCACGCCATCGGAATCTCGGGCAGCCGGCACTGCACGCTGGGAGCCGTCACTGCCGGAAAGTTAACCATGATGAAGAACACGGTCGACCCCATGGCGACCCAGAGCGGCGTGCTGGCCGCGCTTCTCGCCGAAAAGGGCTACACCGGTCCCGAGCACGTCCTCGACGGGAAAGAGGGGCTCACTCAGGTCTTTAAGCCGGATTGGAAGCTCAACCTTCTGACTGACGGACTAGGCGAGACTTGGCGAATCACACAATGCGGGATGAAGGCCTTTCCTACCGAAGCTCTCACGCACACGGCCATCTCCG
Source organism: Candidatus Sulfotelmatobacter sp. (assembly GCA_025928375.1). Lineage (GTDB taxonomy): Bacteria > Acidobacteriota > Terriglobia > Terriglobales > Acidobacteriaceae > Sulfotelmatobacter. The sequence continues at coordinate 5,359 of JAICJP010000012.1, read as the reverse complement.
CAGTGCTCGATCTTGTAAAGAGCAATGACCTGCATCCGGACGACGTCGAGAAAATCCAGATTCGCTCGCTGGCCCGCGCGGCCGACATTCTTTCCGATCCCAGCAAATACGATCCGCGCAGCAAAGAAACGGCGGACCATTCCCTGCCCTACGTGATCGCCGCGGCTCTGGTTGACCGGCAGGTTACTCCAGCGCAATTCACTATGGCCAAGATTATGGATCCCCAGATCCGCGAACAACTTCAGAAAGTAGAAGTGGTCGCGGATCCAGAGATCGAAAAAGTATTTCCCGCTCTACAGAGGGTAATCGTGCATATGGATACAAGAGACGGTCGCTCGTTCAACAAACAACTGGATTATCCCAAGGGTGATCCACGCAACCCACTCACGGATTCGGATGTTGAAGAAAAGTTCGCTGCGCTCGCGGACGGAGTGCTAAGCAGCGCCGCCCAGAAGAGAGTTCGGGATGTCGTCTGGAATCTTGAGCATGTCGGTTCGGTGGCAGAACTGATGGCGCTCATGGAAGCGGACGTTCGCCATCCCAGGGCTGCCAAAGCAATGTCCAAACGCCGCATGAAACGCGGCAAGCGCTCGAAGGTGCACGTTTAGCGCGTCGCTGACAATTTGCATGCGGCGGGAGGAGCTCGTATGCCCCAGACAGTTGTGGAAAAGATCGCACAGAGACACCTTGCCGGGGGACCCAGCCGCCCTCTGCGCACCGGCGACTTCGTTTCCATTGGCCCCTTTCATGTCCTGACGCACGACAATACCTCGGCCGTGATGAGCAAGTTCAAAGCCATCGGTGCGACGACCGTCCACGACCCCAAGCAGCTGGTATTCGCGCTTGATCACGATGTTCAGAACCATGACGAAGCCAATCAACGAAAATATTGCTCGATCGAATCCTTCGCCGCCATCCAGGGAGTGGACTTCTATCCAGCCGGCGCGGGCATTGGACATCAGATCATGATCGAGCGCGGCTATGTCACGCCTGGTTCGTTCGTGGTTGCATCGGACTCGCACTCCAACATGTACGGTGCGCTGGGAGCCATCGGCACGCCCATCGTCCGCACCGACGCAGCCGCCGTTTGGGCCACCGGTGAATTCTGGTGGCAGATTCCGGGCACCATTCAGGTTGTGCTCGAAGGCAACCTCCTCGAAGGGGTAAGCGGTAAAGACGTGATCATCACCCTATGCGGGCTCTACAACCATGATGAGGCTCTCAATGCCGCACTCGAATTCTCGGGACCCGGCGTGGCCAGCCTGTCGATGGATGCTCGCTTCTCGATCGCAAACATGAGCACGGAATGGGGCGCCATCGCCTGCTGGTTCCCGGTGGATGGGGTCACGATCCGGTATCTGGAGAATGCTCACCGCAAATTGCAAGAACAAGGAGTGGAGCGCTTTACGGAAGACGACATTGAGCGCTGGCGTAAAGCTCCGCCGCACCCTGATCAGGATGCCTTCTATTCCGCGCGCATCAGCCTTGATCTTACCCAGGTCACGCCGCACGTCTCCGGTCCCGACACGGTGCAGACGATGCGTTCCATAGCAGAGATCGAAAAGGAGAAGATCGCCATTCAGAAGGCTTACCTGGTCTCCTGCGTCAACTCGCGTCTGGAGGACCTCGAAGCTGCCGCCTGGGTACTTTGCGGAAACAGAGTCGCTTCAAGCGTGAAGTTTTACATCGGAGCGGCCAGCGCGTGGGTGCAAAAAGAGGCGGAACGCCGTGGCGTTTGGCAAGCCCTACTGGACGCTGGCGCCATCCCGCTGCCCCCGAGTTGCGGGCCATGCATCGGGCTGGGAACCGGGCTTCTGGAAAAGGGTGAGGTTGGCATTTCGGCGACGAACCGCAACTTCAAGGGCCGCATGGGATCGCGCGATGCACAGTGCTTCCTGGCCAGTCCCGAGGTGGTGGCTGCATCCGCACTCGCGGGCTACATCCGCGGCGCGCGGCGCTTCACAGATCGCAAGCCGGAGCGTCAGTACGAGGAACTGAGTGCGAACGTTGTTGCCAGCGAAACCGTAGAAATCCTTCCCGGATTTCCCGAGCGGATCAAAGGCCGGCTCGTATTCATGCCGCAAAACAACCTCAATACGGACGCCATCTACGGCAAAGATCATACCTACCGCGACGACATGACGCCCGAGATGATGGCCCGCGTCGTTATGGAGAACTACGACCCGCAGTTTTCGGCCCGTGCTCATGCCGGAGATGTCCTTGTCGGCGGTTTCAATTTCGGCACTGGATCGAGCCGCGAGCAGGCAGTTACGTGCCTGAAAGCCAAGGGCATTCCCCTCATCATTGCAGCCAGTTTTTCGCAGACCTATCTGCGCAATGCATATAACAACGGGTTTCTCTGCATTGAGGTCCCGGCGCTGGTGAACAAGCTTCGCCAGGAGTTAGCGACCGACATCGCTGCCAAAGAAAAGACGATCATCCCCGGCGACGACATTGAGATCGATTTCACGCATTGCTGTCTGCAGTGGCGCGGGCATACTTTCTCTTTCCCGCCGCTGGGATCGGTGCCGCAGTCGCTGGTAATCGCGGGAGGCGCAGAGAACATCGTAGCCAGGAAATTGGGTCTGAAGCAGGAACTTCCCCAATTTGTACATCCAGGAGATTGAGTCATGGCGAAATACACGGTCGTCACTATGCCCGGAGACGGAATTGGCAACCAGGTCCTTCCGCAGGCATTGCTCGTACTCGAGGCGGTGGGGTTCGATGCCGAATACATCCATGCCGATATCGGGTGGGACTGCTGGTATCGAGAAGGCAATGCCCTGCCGCAGCGCACGATCGACCTGCTTGCGAAGCACCGACTGGGGCTCTTTGGCGCCATCACATCCAAGCCCAAGAAGCAGGCCGAGGCCGAACTGGCTCCCGAACTGCGCGGGAAGGGCTATTCGTATTTCAGTCCCATCGTGACCATGCGGCAGAGGTTCAATCTCGACACCTGCATTCGCCCTTGCATTTCGTTTCCCGGGAATCCGTTGAACTTCGTTCGCAAGAACCGAGACGGTGGCTTTGAGGAACCGATCGTGAACGTCGTCGTCTTCCGCCAGAACACGGAAGGGCTCTACGCCGGAGTGGAATGGTCCAATCCGCCGGAACAAGTGCGCGCCGCGCTCGCCACGCATTCGAAATTTAAGCCGTTCGCCGGAGTGGGCGGAGCCGATCTGGCGGTCTCGGTTCGCATCATCACGAGACAGGCAGCCCGCAAGATCTGCAAAGCGGCCTTTGAGTGGGCCGAAAAACACGGCTATAAGTCAGTGACGATCTGCGAAAAACCGAACGTGCTGCGCGAGACTTCGGGAATGATGGAGGACGAAGCCCGATCCGTCTCGAAGGAGTATCCCGGAATCGCACTGTGGTCCACCAACATCGACGCACAGACCATGTGGCTGACCAAGAATCCCGAAGACTACGGTGTCATCGTTGCCTCGAACCTGTTCGGCGACGTGATTTCGGATGCCTTCGCGGGCCTGATCGGCGGATTGGGCTTTGCCGCGTCGGCAAATATCGGGGACGAAGTGGCCGTCTTCGAGCCCACCCACGGCTCGGCGCCGAAGTATGCCGAACTTGACCCGCCGATCGTGAATCCGATCGCAATGTTGCTTTCCGCAGTGATGATGCTGGAGCACATCGGCGAGATCGAAAAGGCCCGCCTCATCCGTAACGCAATCGCAGCGGTGGTGAAACAAGGCAAGGTCCGCACTTACGACATGATGCGACTTCCCGGCGGCCCGAAAGCACTCGCTGCCGGTGCAGCCAGCACAGTAGAAATGACAGATGCAATTCTGGGGAAGCTCGAGTCAAGCCCACAACTGGCTCTCGCGGGCACACAGCGGGAATTCGCATGAATGCTGATCCTGAAATGAAAACCGTTTCCGAAAAAACCAAACATCCGGCAAGTGAAGCTGGGCGCTGCGGCCCCGACGTCCGCAGCGATCTTCGAGTACGAATCGAGCACCCCGAGCACGGCGGAATCGAAATCGAGCTCCACTCCCGAGTACAGCCCTACTACGGCGAATCCATCCGGCGTCTGGCCGACACAGTCCTGGAAGAACTCGGCATTCATCACGCTCGTGTTCAGATCGAGGACGAAGGTGCGCTGCCGTTCGTTATTTCCGCCCGTCTCGAAGCTGCAGTCAGGCGCGGGGGACTGGGCATGGGTACGCGCGTACTGCCGGAACGAGTGCCGTTTCCTGAAGCGTCACCTCGAGACCGCCTGCGGCGCTCTCGTCTGTATGTACCCGGCAGCGAACCCAAGTACTTCATCAACGCTGCGCTATACGGAGCTGACGGCGTCATCCTAGACCTCGAAGACTCGGTCCATCCAAGTGAAAAAGATGCCGCGCGCTTGCTGGTGCGGAATGCCCTCCGCGCCGTCGATTTTCTTGCGTGCGAACGCATGGTGCGCATCAACCAGTTGCCGCTCGGATTGGAAGATCTGGATGAAATCGTACCCGAATGCCCAGACCTGATTCTGGTTCCCAAGGTGGAAGTTCCAGAGCAGGTGATCGCTGTCGAAAAGCGGATTGACGAAGTGAAAAGCGATTATGGACTCACCCGGCCGACATGGCTGATGCCGATTCTGGAGTCGGCACTCGGCATTGAGAATGCATTCGCTATCGCGACAGCCAGCGACAAGACCGTCGCTCTGACGATCGGGCTGGAAGATTACACCGCCCACATAGGGGTGGTGAAGACTTCGAGCGGCACAGAATCTCTTTATGCGCGCCAACGAGTGCTCAACGTCGCGCATGCTGCTGGAATACAGGCTATTGATTCCGTGTTTGCCGACGTCGGAGATCTCGATGGATTACGGGCGTGGGCCACACATTCTCGTGGCCTCGGCTTCGAAGGCATGGGATGCCTCCACCCCACGCAGATCTCTGTCATTCACGAGGCGTTCGCACCCACAGCGATCGAGATCGAACGTGCGCGCAAGATTCTCGCCGCCTACAACGAAGCTCAGGAAAAGGGCGTGGGGGTGGTGAGCCTGGGTTCGAAGATGATTGATCCGCCAGTGGTAAATCGCGCTCTGAAGCTCATGGCGCGCGCCCAGGCCATGGGAGTGGTCCAATAAGGGAGCCCTGATGCCGGTTGCAGAAAAAGCGGAAGTAGTTACGAACGCAGCGGGTCGATCCGTATTAGAGATGGTCAATGGTCGTCCACAAACGCCGTACATGGGCATTGGAAAATACCGGCCGACCGGAGCCAAAGCCTCCGCACCCATTCACACCGTGGCAGACTTTCCAGCGAATGGTGACAAGGTCGTTGCCGACCTCGAAACCGCTCTGCGAAAATGCGGCCTGCGCGATGGCATGGTGCTTTCCTCACACCATCACTTGCG
>JAICJP010000193.1 GCA_025928375.1 Candidatus Sulfotelmatobacter sp. | reverse complement strand
GGCAACGGCATCAGCAACAGAATCGAACTCTTCGGCATTCTTGAGCACCGCGGAGCCGCCGACGGCAGAGCGCGCCTCGCGGAAGGCGAGGCGAAAGGGATTCACGACTCGTAGATGGCGCGATCCGAAATTGCTCATCGCACGCGCCGCCGCCCCGATGTTCAGCGGGTTGCGTGGACGTACCATTACGACTACGAGGTTGGTGAGATCAAGCAGCGGCAAGCGCTCATTTTACGACAGGGCCTGTATAACCTAACGTAGTGTGGTCGCGGCCTCGGCCAGTTGTTTACGTTCGGCGTCGGCCTGCTTGGCAGCTTTGCTGGCCTGGAGCGTGACATCCTGTGCTCCGAAGCCTACCCCGATCTTTTTCAGGAAGGCATTGGGCGGAGTGCCTCCGGCAAATATCCATACAAAATCGTTCGCAATCTCCTGCTTCACTCCGGCAACTTCGAGGATCACCGACTGCGGCTTGAATTCCACCGGATTTGAATTAAACAAGACTTTGATCTTCCCCGATCGGGCGCAGTCGTCGATACGTTTGGCATTGCGCTCCTTGATACGACTGAAGCGCTCGCTACGATAGGAGAGAGTCACCTGGTTGCCGGCCTGGTGAGCCAGCCCCATGGCGGCTTCTACGGCGCTGTCGCCACCGCCGATCACCAGGATTTTCTTGTTGATGTAGTGGTCAGCCTCGATCAGGCGGTACATGACTTTGGGAAGATCTTCCCCTTTAACACCGAGCTTGCGCGGTTCGCCGGCGCGGCCCAGGGCCAGGATCACGGCGCGAGATCGATATTGGTTGCTGGTTGTGGTCACGGTGAAAATACCTTGATCGTCTTTCTGTACGTCCTCGACCTTCTCGCCCGTGGTCACGTTGAAGTCGGAGCGGTTGAGGATCATGTCCCAAAACGCCAGCAGGTTCTCTTTCGACAGCTGCATCTTCTTGAACTTCCCGTACATGGGAAATTCCACCGGGCTCGTCATCACCAGTTTCTGCCGGGGATATTTGGCCACCGTCCCGCCGATCTCATCGCGCTCAATGGTGAGATATTTGAGCTTGTGCTCGATGGCGCGCAGGGACGCGCTTATTCCCGCGGGCCCGGCGCCGATAACGATGAGGTCGTGGACGCCCTCGGCGGCCCGCGGAAAGCCTGGCTGTTTCAGGCGGGAAACAATGTTATCGACGCAATCGCGTCCCTGGTTGACGGCGTTCTTGATCAGGGCCAACCCGCCGAGCTCGCCCACGATGAAAAGATTCGAAACCGTGGTTTCGTATTCAGGGTTCAAGGTGGGCATGTCCACGGCCATGCTGGGGCTCGCCATTACCATCTTGATAGCGCCCACCGGGCATGCGTCGGCGCATAAGCCATGCCCGATGCACTTGTGCCCATTCACAATGACAGCCTTGCCGCCGATCATGGCGAGCACGTCGCCTTCAGGACAGACGCTGGTGCAGGTGGCGCAGCCAATGCAGTAATTACTGTCGATGTGCGGGTGCTGCGCTTTGGGCCCTTCGGAGAACAGCTTGCCCTTCTCGGCGGCCTCGCGGGCGCGAGCCTCACGCTTCTTCAGGCTCCTCAGGTAGATCATCAGAAAGAAAAAACAGATAATCCCGCCGATGCCGTACGTAATGAGTGTATCCATACCTCAGAAATATCCCAGGACGAATTGCAGCGTGATATGCAGCAGCGCCAGTACGGCAAAAGCATAACTGAAAGGCTTGTGCACAACGTGCCAGAGATGGAATACCTTCTGGGAACGGGAAAGGAATAGAACGCGCTTCAGGAGCGCGGCTTCATCCGCCGCCGCGCGAATGGCTTTTTCCAACTCACGATGTCGGGTCGGCATGAAGCCCGCAAGAGTCGAGAGAGACTGGCCAAGGCTAAGCGCACTCCTGCGCAGCCGGGCGACGCGGAACACGCGAATCATATCCAGCATCATCATGTAGACCAGCGCGATTACGATGGGGAGCCTGGCCACGCGATTCTTGTCTGGCATGCGCAGAAGAGCCCGGAGATCGGCTTCTGGCAGCAACTTCTGCGCCGCCAGTTCTTGCGAAAGGCCCTCTTGCAGTTCCTGCAACTCCTTCATTGAGAGCTCCGCAGTGGTGACCTTACGCGGAATCTGAGCGTACAAGTAACGTCCGACGACTCCGCTGGCCGATACGGCGAACATGATCCAGAAAGCCATCCCTGCGATGCCCCGGAACTTCAGGGTAGAGTGGAACGCGATGATGAACGGAGCGGTCAATCCCATCAGGACGTGAATATCGAGCCAGTGCCGCGTCTTGCCAAACTGCGCCAGCCATGCCCAGTGCTTGCGGATGGGGTACAGAAAGATGCCGACGAACAGTGCGACACCGATGAAACCGAGATACAGGCCGATGGGCCCGCTGGGCCGCAGCATGTGATGCTTGGGCGAAAACGGACGATCGATAGCCGATAGTTTGTAATAGTCGAAGCCGTAGATAAAGATCGCGAGATTGCTTGCGAACGCGAGTACATAAAGCGAATAGAGGCGTATGCGATGGCCTCGATCCGCATCCGGTACGGCCTTGACGCGATCGGCAATGCGGGCGGTTGCTGTTGCTGTAGCTCTAGCGCTCATTTCTTTACGACCTGCTCTTCTGTAGTCACTGAGAATTTCTTGTATGCGGTGAACTGGTGCACATTCCGCCAGTGCTGCCGCGGCGTTTCAACTTCCACACGCGCTTGCGTGGGGAACCAGTATTGCAGCTTGGAATCCGAGAATGTCAGCGGGGCGAAATCGATTTGCGAGGTGAGTGTTTTGAGGCCCACGTCCTGCAAGCTGTCGGAGATTCCGGCTTCGATTTTCGCGATCGATCCAGTGGCGGGGTCGATCCACGCGGTCCCGGACAGCTCCAGCGGATATTCCCTTCCCCGAAGCGCCAGCGCGGCGGGCGATTTCATGCCCGGTACGTGCTGAAAATTTATTTTCTCCAGCGTGTGGCCGGCCACAACTTCCTCTCCCGCAGGAGTGAACTTGAACGCGGCCGCGTAATAGGGATGGAAGACCAGAAAGAGTGTAGCAAAGCCATTGCTCAACAGCATGGACGTATTCTTCCGGTCTTTTTTGGCCTCACGAATGGGGATGCGGGATTCAGCGAGACTGAGTTCACCGCTGTCATTGGTGAGGATAACGAGATAGTCGTAAGTCGAGTCCTCCTTGAGTTCCACTTTCTCATCTTTGTTCAATTTTTCCTGACGCACATGCTCGGTGCACTTTACGTCTGAAAATTGATCCAGAAATTCGGAGGTGCGGCTGGCCGTGCGGGCGAGCAGATTGTCGAGCCTTTGATAGTCGGGCGAGGCCCCGCTTTCGTTGCTGGCCAGCACGGATTGTGCCAGAGCAAGCAACAGGAAAGGTGTCAGTATGCTTCGAGGGCGTTTCATTTTTCCCCCTTCCTCCGGCTATCGAAGCGATAGCCGACGGAGAACATCATCTGGTCGTAGCTCATATCACCACGGTTGGTGGTGAAATTCCCCTGCAGGTAATAGTGTGGGCCCAGCGTGGTTTCAACCGTGCCCGTAACAAACTTACTGTGGTTATTGTTGGTCAGGGCCGAGGCAAACGTCTGCTGCCCTAAGAGAACCTCAAGGCGCAGGCGGTCGCTCATCTGCCGCGAGAGCGAGAAAGATTTATAGTTTCCGGTTCCGAAGGAACTATCGAACTTGGCATAGTGTACATCGGCGCGCAGGCGTATAAGCGGGACCCGGTTGAAGGTAATGCCATACATCTGGTTCAGAGAACTCTTGGCATCCCCCGTTCCACTGCTGCGGCCCAGATTGGTGGAGAGCCATATCTGGTTCCAAACTTCTACTCGGCCACCGGCGCTGAAGCCCTGGAACAGATATTTATCCAGCAGCCCGAGCGCCGCCAGGCTCGGATCGAACGTCGGAATCTGGCGGAAGTAGTTATAGTTGAAATCCAGTTCCACCCGGGATAGCGGGTTCACACGGAATGTTGAGAAATTGCGCCCCAAGCCCCATCCAGGTGAAGGCGTAACCGCATTGCCGACCGGGTTGTCGATCTGTGCCGATTCGTAGAGAGCGAAAGTACGCTTGTAGGAGAGAGAATCCTCGATAAAGACGAATGGCCGGTCGACATTCCAACTGATCATGCTGACGCCGCCACCAGCCGTACTGCTGTAATGCACTCCATTGAAATCGCCGCCGTCGAAGTTGACGAACGCTCCACTGAGCACGCGGTTCGGACTGTAATCCCACGAGGAGGGATCGGGAGTTGAGCCCCCGAAGACTCCCAACGTGGTGCCCTTGGAGATCCGTTTGCCGAAGTATCCGCCGTCGATGGTGTCAAGGCTGGGCGCATAGGGAAGATAAAGCCGCCCCACTCCGGCCACGATCGTGGAGTTGGGATTGTCATACGTCATGTTCAGGTGGTAGGTGCGGTTGACCAAATCCTGCAGTGTCTGTTGACTGGCTACGGATTCCTTGGTGATGCGTCCTCTCCAGTAGCCACTGAGATTCCAGTAGGTTCCTCCGATGCGCGTAATATCACCGCGGAAAACCACTCCGACATCGTTGCTTGTGATGCTGTTGGCGCCGTGACTGATAGTCTCAATGCTGTCGAAACCGATGCGGCCACGGGCGCGGTTCACGGAGGGCAGCGGCGGCCGCGGGATCTCTTCGCGAGCTTCCTCGTCGAGTGTGTCGCCTTCAGTGAACGAGATTACGGCCGGATATTGTCGCGTCGGACTCAAAGCGCGCTGCTGCACCATTGCTTCCGTATCACCGGTAGACAGATAGGCAAGGTCTCCAACCTTCACTGGACGCTTGGGCGTGTGGATATCGGTCACCGATGATGTGTCTGCGACCGCGCTCACGTCCAACTCGGCAACCACTCGAGGATCCGCCGCGTTGGCGCTGTCGCCCTGCGTTGCGGGCACGTTCTTGTCAATGACCTCAAGCTTCATTCCTTCTTTCAAGCCCTGAGCCCGGCCGCCTTCGAGGTAGGCGACACCTTCGGCAACATACTTCACACGGAAAACCGTGCGCAGGCTGGGATCGTCGGCACGCGCAATCAGGGTGGCGACCGCTTCGGGGGTGGCGTCCGGAGGTGGCAGCGCAGCTGGAGTGGCGCCCTCACCCGTAGCGTTGGAGGCGACTTCGGTCGCGGCCGTTTCAGGAGCCGCGACGGTGACAGGGGAAGCATCTTTTCCGGCGTTTGCGCCTGAGTTGCGCGCGGAATCTGGAGTGGCACCAACCGTGACCGGCGCCGGCGCGACGGGACTAACCGTCTCGCTCTTCGCCGCAGGAACCGATGCCACAGGTTGGGTCACGGCAGTCGACGTATTCGCAGCCACAGCTACAGGGGCGGGCGCGCGCTCTGCAGGTACAGGCGGCGTCAGGGTTGCTGGCGCAGGTGCAGCCGCAATCGGCGTCACCGGCATGCTCTTCGAAGTCGCCGGGGATACCATCGGATTTGTCTGGGCAGTCGAGGTGCTTGCAGCAGAAGTTGAAGGAGTGGCTGGTTGCTGCGCTGTTGCAGGATCTGGCTTGGCAGAGGTGGTCACGGCGAACTGCCTCTGCTCAAGCGAGGGCTGCGCCGCGGGCTGGACTTGAGAACTGGCCGGGGATGGCGCGGGCGAAGCGGCTGCGACTGCTGGTGGCGGAACTGGCGGCGCGGACGAATTTTGCTTCGCTGGATCAAATGCCGGCCCGGCCACTGCGGGTGGCGGCGCAGGGACAGCCGTCTCGGTGGGAGTATCCGTTACCGGTTTGTCGTCGCGGTGCCTGCGGAAAATCCCGGCAAGATTTCCGCCTGTAGCGGCGACGGGAACACTTCGCGACATAGCGCGCTTGTCGGGTGCGACGACGCTTAAAATGATGCGATTGCCTTCGGTCGTGAAGGAGTAAAGGTGAAGCTGGTCAAGGTCCACCACGATTCGAGTGACCAGAGGCAAGGTGCTATGTTGCCCGGTTCGCACCTGGCGAACACCATTATCATTGACGGGAACTGCCTTCGGAGAGGTCCCCGGAACTGTGTCCGGCAGGTCCAGCAGGATTCGGTTCGGCTTCACGGCCGTATCCACCGAGGGCGTCACCGGAGCGCTCAGAGTGATTTCCACGCGCACGTCGGTGCCCTCGCGGGCGACCGTAACATTCTGCACGGTAGCCGGCGCCGTGGTCCCGTTCTGTGCCGCCCCACAGGAGGCCAGGACCAATACTGCCCAAAGATGTTTTTGAACTACCATCATTCTCAGCTAGCACTCTCTGACGCCCCGCCCTGCCGCCTGCAACTTCTTTCCTTGCAACTGTAAGGCCAGCCGCCCGCTTATCTGTCGCTATCCGCCCTGGCCATTCCGATGGCACTGGTAGCAATTAATGCTGTTATATACGTACCCCGAAACTCGCTCATGTTGAAAATTGTTGGAATTGTTACCACCGTGACATCCGGTGCACTGGAAAACTGAGTAGTCGTTCGAATTGGTATGGCAGGTGGCGCATACGTTGTTAGCGCCTCCATGGCTGGTTGGGAATGGCGAGTACTGGGTGTGGTTGAATGTCGCTCCCGTCCAGGCGGTCGTGGTGTGGCAGGTCTGGCACGTAGTCGGGAAGAACTGTGGCTGCGCCTTGTGGCCCGGGTTCGTGGTGTTGTTGTAATCCGTCTGGTGGCAGCCGACACACGTGATTGGCAGAGTCGTGTAGTTCCCGTTTACGTGGCAATCGGTGCACTGGCGCGGCGGCACTGTGTGCGAACCCGTCAGCGGGAATGTCGTGTTGGCATGGTTGAAGGTGGAGTCGGTCCAGACTGTGGTGTCGTGACACAACTCACACGTGGTTGGGAATCCCGCCGAAGCATGGGCGGGGTTGTTAGTGCCCGCATAATCCTTCTGATGGCACGAGTAGCACAGCGTGCTGTTTAAAGAGTAATTGCCGTTCACATGGCAATCGACGCACTGCCGCGGCGGCACCGTGTGCGCTCCGGTCAAGGTGAATCCGGTGCTGGCGTGGTCGAATTTGCCGTTAGTCCAAAGCACCGTATCGTGGCAACTCTCGCATGTTGTCGGGAAATGCGCAGACACGTGATTCACCGGCGTAGTGGCTGTGTTGTAGTCGGTCTGATGGCAACTCACGCAGGCGGTCGCGGTGATGTTGTAATTCCCGTTTACGTGACAGTCGAGGCACTGACGCGGAGGCACCGTGTGCGCTCCGGTCAAGGTGAATCCGGTGCTGGTGTGGTCGAATTTGCCGTCGGTCCAAAGCACGGTGTCATGGCAGCTCTCGCACGTCGTGGGGAAGTGCGCGGTCACGTGGTTCACCGGGCTGAGTGCCGTGTTGTAGTCGGTCTGATGGCAGCTCACGCAGGCAGTAGCGGTGATGTTGTAGTTGTTGTTGACGTGGCAGTCCGTACACTGCCGCGGCGGCACCGTGTGTGATCCAGTCAGCGCGAACCCGGTGGTGTTGTGGTCAAACGTTGCATTCAACCAGCTGGTGGTGCTGTGACACTGTTGACAGGTCTGCGGGAAGTTCGAAGACACGTGATTCGGATTCGTCGTGCCCTGGAAATCCTTTAAGTGGCACGACACGCAGGTCGTGCTAGTCAGGTTGTAGTTGTTGTTGACGTGGCAATCGACGCACTGCCGCGGCGGCACGGTATGCGCACCGGTCAGAACGAATCCGGTGGTGGAGTGATCGAACTTGCCATCGGTCCAGGCCACGGTGTCGTGACATTGCTGGCAGGTCGTCGGGAACCCGGCATGCGGGACTGGCGTTGTGGCCGTGTTGTAGTCCGTCTGATGGCAACTCACGCACGCAGTAGCGGTGATGTTGTAGTTGTTGTTGACGTGGCAGTCCGTACACTGCCGCGGCGGCACCGTGTGCGCACCGCTCAGCGGGAACCCGGTGGTGCTGTGGTCGAAGGTTGCATTCAACCAACTGGTGGTGCTGTGACACTGTTGGCAGGTTTGCGGGAAATTCGAAGACACGTGATTCGGATTCGTCGTGCCCTGGAAATCCTTTAAGTGACACGACACGCACGTCGTGCTCGTCAGGTTGTAGTTGTTGTTGACGTGACAATCCGTGCACTGGCGCGGCGGTACGGTGTGCGCACCGGTCAGAACGAATCCGGTGGTCGAGTGATCGAACTTCCCGTCGGTCCAGGCCACAGTGTCGTGACATTGC
>JAICJP010000180.1 GCA_025928375.1 Candidatus Sulfotelmatobacter sp. | reverse complement strand
ACTCTGTGATCCTAATCACACCCTCCTGTGAACCCACGTCCCGACATCCACATAGCTCCCTCCTTATTCTGAATGCATCGCAGGCGCCCCGGCTGGCGCCGTGAGCCATTCGCGAATGGGGGATTACATGAAACGCAAGTTCAAGACCATGGACGCCAATGAGGCGGTCGCGCACGTTGCTTATCGCGTCAACGAGGTGATCGCGATCTATCCCATCACTCCGTCCTCGCCCATGGGAGAGTGGGCGGACCAGTGGGCATCCGAGAAGGTCCCTAACATCTGGGGCAGCATCCCTCATGTAGTGGAAATGCAGAGTGAAGGCGGCGCTGCCGGAGCGGTTCATGGCGCGCTTCAGACCGGCTCTCTGTCCACTACATTCACGGCCTCGCAAGGCTTGCTCCTCATGATCCCGAACATGAACAAGATTGCGGGCGAGTTGACCCCCGCGGCGTTCCACGTTACGGCGCGCACCATCGCATCCCACGCGCTCTCCATTTTCGGCGATCACTCTGACGTGATGCTGTGCCGTTCAACCGGCTGGGCCATGCTCTGCTCGAACTCGGTGCAGGAAGCCGAAGATCTGGCGTTGATCGCGCACGCAGCGTCGCTCGAAACGCGCATTCCCTTCCTGCACTTCTTCGACGGCTTCCGCACCTCGCACGAAGTCAACAAGATTGAGATGCTCACCGAAGACGACATGCGCGCCCTGATCAACATGGACCGAGTGATCGAGCATCGGCAGCGCGCCCTCTCCCCCGATCATCCCGTGCTGCGCGGCACCGCACAGAATCCCGACGTGTTCTTCCAGATTCGCGAGACCGCGAACCGCTATTACGATGACGCGCCCGCCAAGGTGCAGGCGGTCATGAACAAGTTTGCTGAAGTCGTCGGGCGCAGCTACAAGCTTTTCGACTACGTCGGCGCGCCCGATGCCGAGCGCGTGATCGTGGTGATGGGCTCCGGTGCCGAAGTTGCCGACGAGACCGTCGCCTACCTCAATGCGCACGGAGAGAAAGTCGGCCTGCTGAAAGTCCGCTTGTATCGCCCGTTCTGCGTGAAGTCGTTCCTGGAAGCCCTCCCCAAGACAGTTCGCGAAATCGCAGTCCTGGATCGCACCAAAGAATCGGGAGCGATCGCCGAGCCCCTGTACCTGGACGTAGTAAACGCATTGCACGAAGCAAAGCATGTAGCCCCGGACGCCCTCGTCCGGGGCGCGGACGCAGTCCGCGTGGTCGGCGGCCGCTACGGCCTCTCGTCCAAAGAATTCACCCCGGCGATGGTGAAAGCTGTTTACGACAACGTAAGCAAGCCCGAACCAAAAGATCACTTTACCGTCGGCATCAACGACGACGTCACCCACACCAGTCTGGATTATGACGCGAGTTTCTCGACGGAACCCGACAGCGTAGTGCGCGCCATGTTCTATGGTCTGGGCGCAGACGGCACCGTCGGCGCTAACAAGAACTCCATCAAGATCATCGGAGAGAACACCGACAACTACGCGCAGGGTTATTTCGTTTATGACTCGAAGAAATCCGGTGCGATGACTGTCTCCCACCTGCGCTTCGGACCTCAGCCGATCAAATCCAGCTATCTGGTTTCGAAAGCAAATTTTGTCGCCTGTCACCAATGGATATTCCTCGAGCGCTACGACATGCTCAGCTCGCTGGTCGAAGGCGGAGTATTCCTGGTGAACAGCCCGTTCGGGCCCGATGAAATTTGGGAGCACCTGCCGCGCGAAGTGCAAACGCAGCTGGTCGCGAAAAAAGCGAAATTCTACGTCATCGACGCCTACCAGGTCGCCCGAGATACCGGCATGGGTTCGCGCATGAATACCATCATGCAGGTGTGCTTTTTCGCCATCTCGAAAGTCCTGCCGCGCGAGGAGGCTATCGAGGCCATCCGCGAGTCGATTCGCCACACCTACGGGCGCAAGGGCGAAGACGTAGTCGCGAAAAACATGAAAGCGGTGGACGAAACCCTCGCCCACCTTCATGAAGTGAAGATTCCCGCAGTGGCAACCAGCAAGAGCGAAATTCCCGCCGCATTCCCCGGCGCGCCGAAATTCGAACATGACGTGCTGGGCGCGATCTATGCGGGTAAGGGCGACGAGCTCCCGGTCAGCGCCTTCTCCTGTGATGGCACCTTCCCCACCGGCACAGCGAAATGGGAGAAGCGCAACCTGGCGCTCGAGATTCCCGCGTGGGATTCGAAGATCTGCATCCAGTGCGGCAAATGCGCCATGGTCTGCCCGCACGCCGTGATCCGCATCAAGGTGTACGACAGCAAGGAACGGGAAGGCGCACCCAAGACTTTCAAATCCTGCGATGCGCGCGACAAGGAATGGGCGGGCATGAAATACACGATCCAGGTCGCGCCCGAAGATTGCACCGGATGCGGAGTGTGCGTGGATATCTGCCCGGTAAAGAACAAGCAGGAGACCCGGCTGAAAGCGATCAACATGGTGCCGCAGCCCCCATTGCGCGCTCCAGAAACTGAGAACTGGGAATTCTTCCTGAACATTCCTGAACTCGATCGCCGCAAGATCAAGGTCGGTACCATACGGCAGCAGCAAGTGCAGGAGCCACTGTTCGAGTTCTCCGGCGCCTGCTCCGGTTGCGGCGAGACTCCTTACCTGAAGCTGGTCTCGCAACTGTTCGGAGACCGCGCCGTGGTGGCGAATGCAACGGGTTGCTCCTCCATCTACGGCGGGAACTTGCCCACCACTCCCTGGAGCAAGAACGCCGATGGCCGCGGTCCGGCATGGTCGAACTCTCTGTTTGAAGATAATGCTGAATTTGGCCTGGGCTTCCGCGTCTCCATCGATAAGCAGACAGAATTCGCCCAGGAGCTTCTGCGGCGGCTGAGCGGCAACATCGGCGAAGAACTTACCCGCGCGATCCTGGAGGCAAGGCAAAGAGATGAGGCGGACATCTACGATCAACGCCTGCGCGTTGATCTGCTGAAGCGAAAACTGGGCGACCTCGACAGTTCAGAGGCAAAGCAACTTCTATCGGTAGCCGATATGTTGGTGAAGAAGAGTGTGTGGATCGTCGGTGGTGACGGCTGGGCGTACGACATCGGCTACGGCGGCCTCGATCACGTCATGGCCAGCGGACGCAACGTCAACATCCTGGTGCTCGACACCGAGGTTTATTCCAACACCGGAGGGCAGGCTTCGAAGTCCACGCCTCGCGCGGCGGTTGCGAAGTTCGCCGCCGGCGGCAAGCCCGGACCGAAGAAGGATCTCGGCATGATGGCGATGACCTACGGCAACGTCTACGTGGCCAGCGTTGCCATGGGCGCGAAAGATGAACACACGCTGAAGGCTTTTCTTGAAGCCGAAGCCTATGACGGGCCGAGCATCATCATTGCGTACTCGCACTGCATCGCTCACGGCATCGATATGACCACCGCGATGAGCGATCAGAAGGTCGCGGTAGAGTCCGGACAGTGGCTGCTCTATCGCTACAACCCCGAGCGCGCACAGGCTGGCGAGAATCCGCTCACGCTCGATTCCCGCCCGCCCACGCGCAAGGTGCAGGACTTCCTCCTGCAGCAAACGCGTTTCAAGATGCTCACCAAGAGCAAGCCGGAAGACGCCGATCGCCTGTGGAAGCTGGCGCAAAATGACGTCGAAAACCGCTACCGGATGTACGAGTACATGGCCACCCGCAAGATGCAAGCTGCGGCCCCGGCCAAGGAAGAAGAGTCACCCGAGAAACCCGCGCCGGCTGCACAAAAGCCGGTGCCTACGGGAGCGCGCTAGCAGCGCGAGGAGGAATTCATGATCGATCTCAGCACCAGTTACCTCGGGCTGAACCTGGCTACACCGCTGGTTGCCTCGGCATCTCCGCTGTCGCGCGATCTGGACGGAGTTCGCCGGCTGGAGGATGCCGGCGCCTCCGCCGTGGTGCTCTACTCTTTGTTTGAAGAGCAACTGCGGCAGGAAGAGGTGGACCTCGATTACCACCTGCATGCGGGCACCGAAAGCTTCGCGGAGTCCATCACCTTCTTCCCCCAGGCGAGCGAGTTCCACACCGGGCCGGAGGGATACCTGAAACACATTCGCAAGTGCAAAGCATCGGTGAAGATTCCGGTCATCGCCAGCCTCAATGGGTCGACACTCGGAGGCTGGACGAAATTCGCCGCTGAGATCGAGAAGGCTGGCGCCGACGCGATCGAGTGCAACATCTATTCCATCGCTACCGATCCCCGGCTGAGCGGCGCGGAGATTGAAAAAACTTATCTGGAAATTGTGCAGGCCGTAAAGGCGACGGTCACGATCCCAGTTGCGGTGAAACTGAGCCCCTTCTTCAGCAATCTGGCGAACATGGCGCAGCGTTTAGATCAGGCGGGCGCGGATGCTCTGGTGCTGTTCAACCGCTTCTACCAGCCGGACATCAATCTCGAAGAGCTTGAGATCCAGCCGAACGTGCTGCTGAGCACACCGCAATCGCTACGGCTGCCGCTGACCTGGATTGGCATCCTGTTCGGCCGCGTAAAGGCGAACCTGGCCGCAACGGGCGGCGTTCACAATGCTGAAGATGTGGTGAAGTTGCTGATGGTGGGCGCCGATGTCACAATGCTGTGCTCGTCGTTGATGCGGCATGGCATCAATCACGTTCGCCATGTCCAGCGCGAACTGCGCGAGTGGATGGAAGAGCACGAATACGAATCCGTCCGGCAGATGCAAGGCAGCATGAGCCAGCAAAAGTGCCCGGATCCCGCGGCGTTCGAACGTGCTCAGTACATGCGCGCGGTCAAAGGCATGCAACACATTCATACGGCGGGATGGCGATGATGGCAGCAAAGACTGAGGTAAGACCGGAGACCGGGTGGGAACAGGCAGCCGAGGCTGAGGAATCGGCCAGGAATAAAGCGCGTCGCGAGCGCAACCGCGCGTTGATCGTCCCGCGCGAGCATGGCGCCTGGGGACTGCTGCTGGTTCCCATGGTCACGGCAGCGGGAGTGGGATTGCGCCAAAGCACCAATGTGTTCCCGTTTGTCCTGCTGCTGACGGCAGCGCTGGCATTGTTCTGGCTGAGAACTCCCTTGGAAAGCCTGCTGGGCACTTCGGCGATACGCGCCGAAACTAAAGAGGAGCGCGGTTCAGTGGCCTTCGTGGTTCTATATCTCGCGATCGTAGCCGGGCTGGCATCGAGCATGCTGTTGTGGGCGGGGCAGAATCCTCTCCTCTGGTTGATTGGCGCAGCGGCCGGCGTGGCGTTTGTGGCGCAGGCAATGCTCCGCAAGTTGGGCCGCCGCACGCGCATGCTTTCCGAAATTGTCGGCACGATTGGGCTCACCGCCTCCGCGCCTGCGGTGTATTACGTGATCACAGGCAAATTTGGCATCACGGCGTGGATGCTGTGGCTGGCGAATCTTACGTTCGCGGGCAATCAGATCCACTACGTGCAGATCAGAATTCATACGGCCAAGCTCGTCGGTGTACACGCCAGGCTCGCGCGCGCATGGACCTTCGCGCTAGGACAGTTGGCGATGGCAGCGGTGCTGGCGGTGACGTGCTGGCTCGGGTGGATGCCTTGGGGCGTGCTGCTGGCTTTTGTTCCGCTTCTGCTGCGCGGCTTCTACTACTTCGTGCAGAAACCTGCGCCGTTGCGCGTGCGACGGCTGGGATGGAACGAACTTGCCCAGGCAATCGTGTTCTGTGGGTTATTTGTCACGATGTTCGCGTTAAGCGTTTAGCGGCTGGGTCAGCGGGCAAGTCCTTCGCTTTCAGCAGCGCCTCTGTGAAAAGTGTTCCTTCAGGAACATTTCCATGTACATTTCTGTACGTATCATAACTGAGGTGTAACTACTCACCAGAGGGGACACAAAGGTTCACAGGGGAATTCTTTTTTGAAGCCCTGTGTGCCAACTCCTGCGGGGGGCCGGGCGTGAACGCAGGGCGGACGAGGCGTCCGCCCCTACACCACCATTCAGGGCACAATTACCGCGGCGCCATCGATGGCATCGTTCTTTACTGCCATCAGGGCTTCGTTGGCTTGATCCAGGGAAAAGACTGTCACTTTCGGGCGCAGCCCGATGTCGGCTGCGAGGGCCAGGAAGTCGCGGGCGTCTGCGCGGGTCATGTTGGCGACGCTGCGCAACTGGCGCTCTCCCCAGAGCAGGCGGTCGTAATCGAACTCGGGCATGCGATCCAGATGAATGGCGTTAATGGCGACGACGCCGCCTTTGCGCAGGCTTGCGAGCGCCGCCAGGACGACGTCTCCACTGGGCGCGAAGGTCAAGGCTCGATCCAGTTCGACCGGGGGCTTGTCGTTTTCGTTTCCGATCCAATTCGCGCCCAGCGATTCTGCCAGAGCGCGATGAGACTCCCCTCTGGTCGAGACATACACTTCACATTTCCAGGCCTGCAGCACGGCGATGGCGAGATGTGCCGACGCTCCAAAGCCAAACAGGCCTACCCGCTCGCCGGGTTGCACTCCAGCGACACGCAAACTGCGAAAGCCGATGATGCCGGCGCAGAGCAGCGGCGCTGCGTGCAAGTCGTCGAGCGCAGGGGGAAGCGGAAAGACAAAATCGTTGCGAGCAAACGCGTACTCCGCGTAACCGCCGGCAATGGTGTAACCGGTGAATGTGGGCGAGTCGCAGAGATTTTCCATTCCGCGCATGCAGTAAGGACAAGTGCCATCGGTCCCGCCGAGCCATGAAACCCCTACCCGCGAGCCCACGGCAAGACCATCGGCCGCACCGTCGATCACCTCGCCCACGATCTGGTGGCCAGGGATGAGCCGCAATTGCTTGGGGGGCAACTCGCCTTCAGCGATGTGGAGATCGGTGCGGCACACGCCACAGGCGCGGACGCGGAGGAGGACGTGTCCGGACCGGAGGCGCGGGTTGGCGACATCGCTAATTTGCAACGGACGTTGGTCTATGGGCTGAGGAGCGGAGAGGATGGCGGCTTTCATGGGGGAGTCTTGCCGCCGTTATGATGCCAGAGTTGTTGCTGATGTTTCCATCGCTATTGGTACGCAGCCCGGGA
This sequence comes from Candidatus Sulfotelmatobacter sp., assembly GCA_025928375.1. Taxonomy (GTDB): domain Bacteria; phylum Acidobacteriota; class Terriglobia; order Terriglobales; family Acidobacteriaceae; genus Sulfotelmatobacter. Next base: position 1,921 of record JAICJP010000180.1, on the reverse strand, counting down.
GAGGAAAGGTGGAACGCGACGCGTGCGCGATATCACGTCTGAGATCGCGGTGATTCCATCGCGCTTCGCGCGACCCCGACGGGGCGTCCGGGGCTACATTTTCTTTCGCGCTACCTTTTGCTACCTCGGGGACAGTTCGAGGGTCAGCACTTCGAAGGGGTGCAGATGGAAAGTGTGTGGGGCAGCCGCGGAGATCGAAACTATAGGGTCGTTGCTCCACGGACTTCGTACCGTGAATTGCATGGCACTCGCAGCGGGCAATTCCAATAATGCGGCCAGTTTTGCCGTGAACTGCTGCGGCTGATCGCTTGGATTTCGCAGCGTCAGGATTGCTTTGTCCGGCGACCAGGAGGCCCAGCCATAGACTTGCAATTGTGCGGGATCGCCGCCGATCCAGTGGGAGTCCTTAAGAACTTCAGCATTGGCGCGCGACCACTTTGCCGTTTGCGCCAGCACGTTCCAGTCCTTCTCAGAAAGAAGCGTCGGGGTAATGTACATCTCCTGCAACTGGGTTCCGGTGCCAAAGTAGGAGTGGACCTCATCGGCAAAGTCGTGGCCCGGATCGTCGCCCAGCCGCTCGGCATAGCGGGCGAAAATCAGGCCATGCAACATCAGCGAATTGATGGGGAACAGAGAGCCTTGCAGCACGATGCCGCGATAAATTTGCGAATCGCGGTAGGTGATCCAGCGCTGGCGATTGGAACCGACACCGGCGAAGCTGTGATCGTCGCCGCCGCGCCAGATCGAGTCGGCGTAGAGCAACCAGAACGGCGAGGGATAAGTTCCGGTGGTCAAGTTGATGTAGATGTCGGGCCTCTTGAGACGCAATTCGCCGATCAGATGAATGGCGGCGTCAAAGTCACTGTCGAACTCACTGCCCTGGATCACCTGGTTGGCATTGCCCGTGCCATCGAACTTGAACTGGTTTACGCCATACTTCTCGATCATCTCCATGCAGGTATCGCGGAAATAGCGATAGTATTTCGGGCCGGAAAGAGCCAGGCCGCCTTCATTGGTTTCGAAGCCTTGCGCGCGGGCTGAGGCCAAGCGCTTCTCCTTGGGACCGTCGTAGCCGGCCCAGGGCGAGAGCCAGATGCCGGGAGCCGCATCGTACTTGGCGGCCTCCTCGGTAGCTTTAGTGAGGCCATCGGGAAAGCCGGAATTGAATTTCCAAAGCGTGCTGGGGTCGTCCCAGCCATCGTCGAACATGAAACTATCCAGCTTCACGCCGCGCTTTCTGGTGAGTTCCTCGCCGAAGGCATGCACGACCGAGACAGCATCGTGCTCGCTGTGGCGATCGAAGAATCCAAGGTCATACCAGGAGTTGTAATGCAAAAAAGTACGGTAAGGATGCGCGCGCTCCAGTTTCAGGTACTGGGAGAAGTCGCGGCGCAATTGGCCGGGATGGGTTGCACCCAACACCGCGGAATAGGAGACGCTCTGCCCGGCTTGCACCGGCAGTTCGCGGGAGAGCCAGCAGGAGGCACGATCCTGGCGCACACGGCATTGCGACAGAGGATGCTCGAATCCGACGAACCACGTGCTCGCGGTGACGGGTGATCCCTTGGCGTTACCGGAGAGTTGTGCGCCGGGTAGAACCAGATCGACGAGATGAATCTCGGACAGAGGCAATGGCTGTGGGCCAGCGTGGATCGTAACTTCCTGCCGGATGTAATTGGTGCCGTTGCGCAGGATGGCTTTCCAGGCGATGCGGGTACCCGCAGCGTCTTGAAACTCGATGCGGGCTTGGCGGCCGGGAATGCGAGCGGCAGCCTTGGAGGAGTTCGGTTGCGACGCGAGTTCCTCGACCACAGGCGGAGCGAGCATTTTGAGGCCGGCGGAACTCAGGATTGAACCTTCTTTTGGCAGCAGTTCGAAAACAGGAGCGTCGGAGGTAAGAGTCGCCTTGGTGAATCCGTTT
>JAICJP010000174.1 GCA_025928375.1 Candidatus Sulfotelmatobacter sp. | reverse complement strand
GGAAGAGGACCTTGGGGACATTTCTCTTTTCGAATTGCTGTCGCAAAATCGCAAAGGAGAACAGATCGCCCCTAAGGTCGTGGAAGCCTATCGCAAGGCCATTGCCACGCTGCCCCGCTTCCAGGTTGAGGCGGCGCGCGATCTCAACTACAAAGTCTGTTACCCGCGAGCAAGTTTCGACCGGCAGTCGATCTCGTGGGATTTAAATTACTTCAAATATTATTTTCTGCGGCTCGCAGGCATTCCTTTCAGCGAGCAGGCGCTAGAAGATGACTTCAGCCGGCTCACGAAATTCCTGCTCTCTGCGCCGCGCGATTTCTTCCTCTACCGCGATTTCCAGTCGCGCAACATCATGCTCCGCGACGGACAGCCGTATTTTCTCGATTACCAAGGCGGGCGCAAGGGAGCGCTGCAGTATGACGTCGCCTCGCTTTTGTACGATGCCAAGGCCGACCTTCCGCCCGAACTGCGGCAGCAGTTGCTCGATCATTACCTCGATGTTCTGCGCGGCTACGTTGATGTGCCCCGCGAAGCCTTCCTGCAGCATTATTACGCCTACGTTTACATCCGTATCATGCAGGCGCTCGGTGCTTATGGATTTCGCGGATTCTATGAGCGCAAAGTGCATTTCCTGCAAAGCGTTCCGTTTGCTCTGAAAAACATCCGCTGGCTGCTGCACAATGTCACCCTGCCGGTCGCCCTGCCCACGTTGCTCGACGCTTTTCACAACATGCTCCGCTCGGAGAAGCTGTTGAGCCTGGCTTCCGATGCCGACAACCTTGTGGTGAGAATCTTCAGCTTCTCTTTTCATCGCGGCTTGCCGAAGGATGAAACCGGAAATGGAGGAGGATTCGTTTTCGATGGACGCAGCCTGCCGAATCCCGGGCGGGAAGAGCGGTTCAAGACTCAGTCGGGAAAAGATGCGCCCGTGATCGAGTATCTGAACCAGCAGGAGAGCGTTCACCAGTTCCTCGCTAGCGTCATGTCGCTGGTGGACGCGAGCGTGAGCAACTATCAGCAGCGCGGTTTTAAGAACCTGATGTTATCGTTCGGCTGCACCGGTGGCCAGCATCGCTCCGTATATCTCGCGGAGCAGGTCGCGAAGAGGCTGCGCGGGCGCGCTGGAATTGAGGTCGGCGTCACGCATCGCGAATTGGAGAGAATGGCCGCCGAATCGACGCAGGTGCAGAAGGCTGCACGGTGAAGGCCATGATCCTCGCGGCTGGGCGCGGAACCCGGTTGCGGCCGCTCACTAATCATTGCCCAAAAGCATTGGTTGAGATCGCCGGCCGGACCTTGCTCGAGATTGCGTTGCAGAGGATAGCTACTTTTGGCGTTCGCGATTTCATCGTCAACGCCCATCATTTCGCCGACGCAATCGTCGAATACCTTCAAAAAAGTCAGAACTTCGGATTGCGCATCGAGATTTCACGCGAACAGGAACTGCTCGACACCGGCGGCGGACTGAAGAAGGCCTCATGGTTCTTTGCGGGCGATTCCGAGCCATTTCTCTTACATAACGTCGATGTAATCAGCAACATTGATCTCCGGCGCATGGTTCAGTTCCACCAGGAGCATCAGCCGCTGGCCACGCTGGCGGTGCAGGTCAGAAACACTTCTCGATCTCTTCTGTTTGACGAACAAGGGCAGCTCCGCGGGCGGCAGCAAGACGAAGTCCCCCCGGGAATGCTCGCGTTAGCCTTTTCCGGCGTTCATGTGATTTCGCCGCGCTTGCTAGCAATGATCACCGAAGAAGGTGCTTTTTCCATCATCGATTCCTATTGTCGACTAGCCGCGCAAGGAGAACGGCTTCTAGCATTTCGCGCGGACAATTATTACTGGCAGGATCTGGGCAAGCCAGAAAATCTGCTGCAAGCCGAAAAAGGCATTCAGAACGGAAAAGTGCAGCTGTAGGTGAGCGCGCTCACACCCGTCCTGCGACGGAATGTGCGCTGGACGATTGAGGACTTTCCCCTTGCGGTGCCGCTACAGCTTCGGTACTATCTCTGCACAGCTTGAAACATCATATGAACAGCTACCTGCACCGAGTTAGCATTATTGTCGGCCGCGTGCGACTGCGCCGGCTGGAGGCGGTGTGGAGGGAAGCAGCGAGCTGACAAATAGAAAATCCTAGAAGCTCCCGAATCCCGCCCCGCCAGAAAAACCGGCCAGGTGGGTTTTGCATTTTAGGGGAACAGGAAAGCGTATGAAACCGAAAACGGCGGGCAAGACCATGACCGGCGCCGGCATTCTTTGGGAATGCATCGAACGCGAAGGCGTCAAAGACGTCTTCGGATATCCCGGCGGCGCGATTCTGCCGGCTTATGACGCGCTCAAGCACAGCAAGATTCATCACATTCTCGTGCGGCATGAGCAGGGTGCTACGCACATGGCCGATGGCTACGCGCGAGCCGGCGGTAAGGTTGGCGTCGCCGTGGCGACCTCCGGCCCGGGTGCTACAAATATGGTCACGGGCATTGCCACGGCCATGCTCGATTCTTCTCCTATCGTTTGCATTACGGGCCAGGTCGGAAGCAAGCTCATCGGCTCCGATGCCTTTCAGGAAACCGACATTACCGGCGTGACGCTTCCCATCACCAAGCACAATTATCTGGTCACGCATGCCAACGAAGTCGCACGCACGATTCGCGAGGCCTTTTACGTCGCGAAATCCGGCAGGCCTGGCCCGGTGCTGGTCGATATCACCAAAGACGCGCAGCAGACTTCCGCAGAATTTGACTGGGATGCGGCCAAGCCTCAACTCCCCGGCTATCGTCCGGATTTGTCGCCCGAGCAGAAGGAATACGAGCAGGCGCTGGATTTGATCCACAAGAGCAAGCGCCCAGTAATTCTCGCCGGGCACGGGATCATCATTTCAGGAGCGATGCAGGAGGTCCGCGACTTCGCCGAGCGCGCGGGCATTCCCGTAGCCCTGACCTTGCTCGGGATCGGTGCCTTCCCCGCGGCGCATCCTCTAAATCTCGGCATGATGGGCATGCACGGCGAAGCCTGGGTGAACCACACCATCCAGGAAGCTGATCTGCTGCTCGCCTTCGGTATGCGATTTGATGACCGGGTCACGGGGAATCTGAAGACCTATGCTCCCAATGCCAAGAAGATCCACATTGAGATCGATCCGGCAGAGATTAACAAGAACGTCAAAGTGGATGTGCCACTGGTCGGAGATCTGCGGGAAGTGCTGCACGAACTACTGCCGCACGTGGAATCCATCGATCGCAGCGAGTGGCTCGATCTCATCGACAAGTTAAAGGGCGACTCCGCGGTGCGCGATATTCAGAATCTCCCCGACAGTGGTCATCTCTACGCCGCGCACGTCATCAATGATCTGTGGCGCGAGACCCGCGATGGCGATACTGTCATCGTCACTGACGTAGGGCAGCACCAGATGTGGGAGGCGCAATATTACAAGCACGAGAAAGCCCGCAGCCTGATTACCTCCGGCGGGCTCGGCACGATGGGATTCGCGCTGCCCGCGGCAATTGGCGCGAAAGTCGCCCGCCCCGAGGCCGAGGTCTGGGTCGTGGTCGGCGACGGCGGCTTTCAGATGACCCTTTGTGAACTGGCCACTATCGTTCAAGAAAAACTCAAGGTCAACATTGCCATCATCAACAACGGATTCCTCGGAATGGTGCGGCAATGGCAGGAATTCTTCTACGAGCGCAATTATGCCGCGACTCCGCTGCTGAATCCCGATTTCGCCAAGTTGGCTGAGGCTTACGGCATCCGCAGCATGACTGTGACCGAGCGCTCGCAGGTGGTGCCCAGCGTGCGATCAGCAAGAGAGCACGATGGCCCTGTGCTGATCAATTTCAAAGTCGAGCAAGAGGACACGGTTTACCCCATGGTCGCCGCGGGAGCTTCGCTGCATGAAATGATCCGGCGCCCTAGCAAGATCGTGGAGACGGCGGCTGACGAGTAGGGGCGAATATGATGAACACATTCGTGGTGTACGTGGAAAATAAGCCGGGCGTGCTGACCCGGGTGGCATCGTTGTTCCGGCGGCGTGCCTTCAACATCGATTCGCTCACTGTGGGGCGTACCGAAAAACCTGAAGTCTCGCGCATGACCATCACCGCCGAAGCCGACCATGATCAGGCGCGGCGCATCGAGGCCAACCTCTACAAACTGGTGAACGTGCTGTTGGTCGAGAACATCACCCATGAGCCTTCGATCGTGCGTGACTTGGCCATGATCAAGGTGGCTGCCACGCACGAGGCGCGCTCCCACGTGCTGGAGTTGGCCAGCGTGTTTCGCGCGCGCGTAGTGGATGTCGCGCCCGATTCACTTACCATTGAGATCACCGGCGCTGAGGATAAGATCGATGGCCTGCTGGAAGTCCTGCGCCCCTATGGAGTGCTGGAAATGGTGCGCACCGGAATCGTAGCCATGCGCCGCGGCAAGAACACTATCTCTCCTGCGACCGCCATCAACGGAGAACTCGAAATCGCCGAGGATGACGTCTCTCAGTCGGTTTGATGATGCTTTCCCTGTATTCCTCTGTGTCCTCTGTGGTGAAGAAAGCTCAATGCACAGAGGACGGGCCTCGTGCCAGCTCGCGAATACGGTTCAAATACTCGACGTACAAGGGAATCGGAATGTCCGGAGAATCACCGTCATTCAGAAAGTGTGACAGCCGAATCTCCACCGGAATCGAACGGATGACTTCCCGGAAGCGCGGCATCTCCAGAAATTTGACCTTCCATATCTCAAGCATGAGCGACCGGAATTCTTCGCTGATGAACCCCATTCGGCGGCCTTCGAGGTACACGGCATCGAAATGATCCGTCGCCAGTTGTTTTCGAAAGGGATCCTCTGGCGGTGAAAACGTGTACACCAGGTGAAACAGGTCACCCAGGTCTCCCCAGAGCACCTTCTCTTCAAAGGCGCTGAATCGTAAACCAGCAGACCCTCGCTGCTGAATCAACCGCGGGTGTTCATCCCGGCTGGCCTTCGCGCGGGTAAGTTCCTGGCGAAACCATTCCAGCCGTTCGCGCACAACGTTGTGCCGGAGGAATTCCACCGCATACGCATTCGGCAAATAGATCGCAGGATCATCGTCTAAACGCCGTAGCCATAAAGTCCAGTCGGTCTTCTCCATGCTGTCGAGCAAGTCGGTGAGGTCCCCAACCGTTATGTCGGGATGGTACTTCACGGACTGCCAGAAGTGCTCTGTCGAATCGTAGGTCTCGCCGTACAGCCGGATCCCTTCCTCAATTGGGTACCAATTGGATAGGACCCGGCCCGGAATGGACGGAGAAGCGCTCCAGCAGTTCAGTGAGTGCTTCCACTTCTCCTGCACCGCCAGAAAAGCTTCCGCATAACCTGGCGGCACCGGCTCTTTCACCTCGGCCAAAGCCTGTTGCAGTTGTGCCCGCGTATGGGTGATGAGCGTTTCCAGCGGGCGCTCATCCACCATGGAGACCACCCGGCTCTCAATACCACGCCGCAGCAACTCTCGGCCTAAATTTCGGCGGGCCCTGTCGTCGAAACCGCGGTTCCCTGGCCAGCGCCGAGTTTGAGATTCAACGTAGGGAAAAAGCTCGGCCACTGAACTGAACTCGATGAACCCATGCACCGCAAATCTCACCGGGACGCCATCCTTTTGGATAACCGTTGAGGGTGAGACAAGTGACTGCAAGGAAAGGGCTTGGCAATAAGCGACGCGGGGACTGAGTAGAAGGAGTGCGACCGCAAGCAGCAGCTTCAGGATTTGGGCGTGTTTCGTTCGCATGGGCGAGAAAATCATCCCACGCCTGTCAACTGTCCATGGTTCCCAATCAGATTACTGAAGTTTCGCCAGATCTATTCTAAATCATTGTTTCCATGCAGGTTAGCTGGTATTCATGGTAAGTCCCTGGGGCATCCCCGACCCTGGCGGGCTTACTTCAATGACTGGTGCGACCAGCATAGCTATCGGTCTGCCCGAGCACTCCCGCTCGTGGAGAGGACTGCCGTTCTCCGCCAAGCTGTTTATTGGGATCACCATCCTTGGCGGCCTGGCAACTTTGGTCTATGGCGGAATTCACCAGACCAGCAACAACATTGCCGAATTCATTTGCTACCTGGGCATTGCCGTCCTAGCGTCGCGCCTGAAAGTAAACCTGCCCGGGATCACCGGAACCTTGTCGGTGAATTTTCTTTTCATTCTGATCGGCGTTCTCGATCTCAGTTTCTCGGAAACCTTGATCCTGGGCGCAATCTCCATGATCGCCCAATGTTTTTACCCGGAGCGGCCGAAAGCCTTGCAGGTGGCATTTAACGTTTGCGCTGGGTCGATCGCCACTGCTCTCGCCTACCTGGCTTATCACCAGCGGCTCATCACGCACGTTGTCGATAGCCGGCCGATCTTACTGGGCTTGGCTGCGACGATTTATTTCATCGCCAATGCGGGCACAATTGCCACCGTAATCTCACTCACCGAGCGCCGCCCCATCACCCGCATCTTGGTCGATTGCTATTTTTGGTCTTTCCCCTATTACCTGGTCGGAGCCGGCATTGCTGCCATCATCGTCTGGTTGAATCACGCCTTCAATTGGGAGACATCGCTGCTGGTCCTGCCCGCGGTTTACCTCATCTACCGCTCGTACCGGCTGTACCTCGGCAAGCTGGAAGATGAGAAGCGCCACGTCGAAGAGATGGCAAACCTGCACCTGCGCACCATTGAGGCCCTGGCCCTTGCTATCGAGGCCAAGGACCACACCACCCACGAACATCTGCAACGCGTACGTGTCTATGCCATCGAAGTTGCCAAGCACTTAGGCGTCAACGGGCCGGAACTCGAGGCCTTGCATGCCGCGTCCCTGCTGCATGACATTGGCAAACTCGCCGTCCCCGAGCACATCATCTCCAAGCCTGGACGCCTCAGTCCCGAAGAGTTCGAGAAGATGAAGATCCACACGTTGGTGGGCGCCGAGATTCTGGAACGAGTGCGCTTCCCCTACCCCGTCGTCCCCATTGTGCGCGCGCACCATGAGAAATGGGACGGCTCGGGTTATCCCATGGGCCTGAAGGGCGCTGAGATTCCACTCGGAGCGCGCATCCTTTCCGCCGTCGATTACCTCGATGCTCTGGCCTCAGACCGGCAGTATCGCCGTGCCCTGCCCATGCGCGAGGTCATGCAAAAGCTGGCGCTGGAATCGGGCAAATCCTTCGATCCGAAAGTCGTCGACGTTCTGCTGAAGCGCTATGAAAATCTCGAGCGCCTCGTAATCAGCAAGTCGTCGGAAGATCTGAACGCCCCGCTCTCCACGGCAATCAAAATCGATCGTGGACTGGAACCTGCCGCAGGCTTTGAAAATTCCACCGCAACGGATTACGTCGGTCGTGAGACGACTTTTTTGTCCTCGATCGCTGCCGCCCGGCAGGAGGCCCAGGCGCTATTTGAGCTGAGCCAGGATCTCGGAGCCTCCCTCAGCTTGGGAGAAACCCTGTCCGTCTTCTCCGTCAAGCTCAAGCCCATGGTCCCCTATGACGCGATCGCGATTTATATCAAGCGCGAAAACGAACTCGTGGCGGAGTTCGTCAATGGCGACAACTACCGCCTGTTTTCTTCCTTGCGCATTCCAATAGGCCAAGGCTTGTCGGGCTGGGTGGCTCACAATCGTAAGCCCATCATCAATGGAAATCCGTCAGTCGAGCCGGGATATTTGAACGATCCCTCGAAATTCAGCACCCTTCGTTCTGCCCTGGCCGTGCCCCTGGAGGGAGTCGCCGGCATTATCGGCGTTCTTGCTTTATACCGCGGTGAACGCGACGCCTTTACCTCCGATCACCTGCGCATCTTGCTGGCAGTCAGCGGAAAGATGGCCCTTGCCATCGAGAATGCTCTCAAATATCAGCAAGCCGAAAATTCCGCCACGACGGATTACCTGACCGGCCTGCCCAATGCGCGGTCTCTTTTCCTGCAGCTCGACCGCGAATTGGCGCGCTGCAAGCGCGATAACACCAGCCTCACCGTCATGGTCTCTGACATGGACGGTTTCAAGCAGATCAATGATCGTTTCGGACATCTTGAGGGCAATCGCGTGCTGCGTCTGTTTGCCCAGGCGCTGAAAGATACTTGCCGCGAGTACGACTATGTCGCTCGCATGGGTGGCGACGAATTCGTAGTCATTGCTCCCGGCCTGACGCCCGATGCTTCTGCGAAGAAGACCGAGCAGATGCGCGCCTTAGCCCGCCACGCTGGAAGTGAAGTTTGTGGCGAGGATATTCTTTCGCTGAGCGTGGGCAGGGCCGTCTTTCCGGCTGACGGCAAGGACGCAGAACAACTCCTGGCCGAAGCCGATCGTCGCATGTATCTCGAGAAACAGAAGCAACTGGCCTACAAAGACCGCCGTGCGCATCCCCGCCTCAAGTGCCGGGTGACGATCGAATTGACTGCTGATAATAGCGGTGTCCCCCTATTCGCTAATCTCACCGACATCAGTCTTGGGGGATGCTTCATCGAGACCAGCACCATCGTGCCTGCCGGCAGCAAAATCAAGCTCGGCTTCTCGATGGATGATCCCACCCTCACCACCGAAGGTTTGGTCATGCGCCTCGATCCGGGCTCGGGGCTCGCAGTTCAATTCCCTGAGCTGAATCGCGACGCGAGGGATCGCATGTTCCGCATTATCGAATTCGTTCAGAAGAGCACAAGCTTCTATAACAAGCGTTACCTGGATAGTCTGGCAAAGAGCTGAACCGCGGCAGGAATTCAGAGCTCTGTTCCCGTTCTAAGCTTCAGGCTTGCTCCGTTCCCCAACCTCCCCCACCCGGTTGACATCAATCGCCAATAGCAAACGATCCGGCAGTTTGTAGACGCCCTCGATCACTTCCCGCGCCACGCCCTGCAGAGTTTCCGGAGCCCTTTCCCGCGCCTCATCTGTCACTTCGATGACATCCCCAATCTCATCCACCAGAAGACTGACTGTCCCTTGATTCGTGCGTACCACCACGCTCATGGGCGTTTGGTCGGCTGCGCGATCGGGTAACTGCAACCGCCGCCGTAGATCGATCGCGCACACAATCTGCCCGCGCAAATTCATCATGCCAGCAACAACGTCCGGCGCAAGCGGCACGG
>JAICJP010000049.1 GCA_025928375.1 Candidatus Sulfotelmatobacter sp. | reverse complement strand
ATTCTGGTGAAGACTGCCGCGGCGGCCAGGCGCCGACCTGTGGGACGCTGAGTTGAGGAGTTGTCGGTTCCGAGGGACCGTGATTCAGTAAGTGACCAACTTCAGATCACCCGCACCGCCGCTAATGTCGCATCGTCGGTTTGGCGTCCCTGGGAGAATTGATCCAGAGAATTGAAGATCGAATCAACGAGATCTTCGGCGTTTGGAGAGGATTGTCCTGAGCGGGCGGCTGCTTTCAATAAGCGCTGAACTCCCCATTCCTTCCCTTCATGATTTGTCGCTTCGATAAATCCGTCGGTGAAGGCGACTACCAAATCACCGGTTTCGAGCTCTACTGAGCCCGCGCGATATTCCGAGTCAGCGAAGAGTCCAACCGGCGCGCCACCCGTCTCGAGGCACTGCACCGAACCATCTCGCCGTAGGACGACAGCCGGATTATGTCCGGCATTTACATAGCGCAGAATGCGGGTGGTGCCGTCGAATACTCCATAGAACAAGGTCGCATATCGGTCGTCGGACGATGAGGCGTGCGCTAGATTATTCACGACTTTGAGCAAGACCTCCAGGTCATCTCCGGTGAACAATGCCGCCGTCCGCAGACAGGACTGCACATTGGCGATCATCAGTGCTGCCGGCAGCCCTTTGCCCGAGGCATCTCCAACCACAAATGCGAAGCGGTCGTCTTCAAGCGGGATGAAATTGTAGCAATCGCCGCCAAGCGCCCTTACCTGGCGGCAGCGGGCGCTGAAGTCAAATGAAGTGCCAGGCGTACGGGGCGCCTGCATAAAGCCCTGTTGCACATCGCAGGCCAGCAGCCAGTCCTGGCTAACGTCAACTACCATTTCGTCAATCGTCACTTTTCTGCCTCCACCCGTATGTCGATTCAGGGCCTCCAAAATCGACATCGGCTGCCTATTTCTTGCGAAAATATTTTTTTAGGGAATGTAGAGAACGACAGGGCCGCTCCGACTACAGGTTGAAAACGCGGATCACGGGGCTGCCAGTGAACAGAGCTGGCAGCTTCAAGTTGCGTAGCGCAAATAAGCAATGAACGAGGAGCAAACAAATGAAATACATTTTGCTGATGTCAGGAACAAGCGCCGGGGTTGAAGGGTATCACGCCTGGTCGAAGCAGGACATCGAGGCCCACATGGCAGTTCTTCAGCGCATTAACAACGATCTAAGCGCGTCCGGAGAATTCGTCGCTACACAGGGTCTGGCTGATCCAAGGGGAGCCAAGCTGATACGTGGCGAGAAAAATGGCATGCCGGCCACTGATGGTGTGTTTCCTGAGTCGAAGGAGTTTCTGCTGGGCTACTGGATTGTCGATGTCGCCAACGCGCAGCGTGCTTATGCCATAGCGGGACAGATTTCCGCGGCTCCTGGACCGGGCGGCAAACCGACGAACATGCCGATCGAAGTGCGGCAGTTCGCGACCCATGAACCGCAGGCCAAATAGAGAGATGTCAAGGACGGCAGGCTCGCTTCCGAGCATACCTGGTCGCCCACAAGGGGCTTCGAACTCGATAGGAGAGAGATATGAAATACATTTTGATGATGGCCGGCAAGAGATCAGAGTTCGAGCAATACGCAACGTGGTCGAAGAAGGATCTTCAGGCGAATGTGATTTTTATGCGCGCATTCAGCAAAGAATTGAAAGACTCAGGCGTATTCGTGTCGACCGAGGAACTGGGATGGCCCAGCGAAGCCAAACTCGTCAGGGCCGGAACACACGGAGAACCGATCACTGACGGCGTATTCCCGGAATCGAAGGAGTTTCTCGCGGGATACTGGATTGTCGATGTCGAGAGCGCCGGCGAGGCTTACAAGATTGCAGCGCGAGCCTCACAAGCCCCGGGCCCTGGCGGGAAACCATCCAACATGCCCATCGAAGTGCGGCCCGTCTTGAGTTCGCACGCGGATTTGGGGGTCTGAATCCCGCCACGGAAAGGGACGGAGATGGCTGAGTCTCACCACGACGCTGGGATCGAGCATCTGCTGCGTGAAGTTGCGCCCCAGGTGCTCGGTGCCGTGGCTCGCCGCTTCCGCGACTTCTCCTTGGCTGAAGATGCCGTGCAAGAGGCCATGATCGCGGCTTTCAAGCAATGGCCACAGGAGGGTGTTCCCGCCAACCCTCGGGGCTGGCTGATTCAGGTCGCGGGCCGTCGCCTCACTGATCATGTGCGCAGCGAAATCGCTCGCCGCGAGAGAGAAACGGCGATAGCAGCGGAAGGTGAAAGCTTTTCGCCCGAGCTCGAGATTGAGGCCGACATGGATCCAGATGACACTCTGATTTTGTTGTTCATGTGCTGCCATCCCGCGCTGAGTGCCTCTTCGGCCATTGCACTGACCTTGCGGGCGGTTGGCGGTCTCACCACGGCCGAAATTGCCAATGCTTTTCTGGTTCCCGAGGCCACGATGGCGCAAAGGATCAGCCGCGCGAAGCAAACCATCAAAGCCTCCGTCGTTCGGTTTCATCTGCCTGCTGCGCACGAGCGCACTGAGCGGCTGCCGACCGTTTTGCATGTGCTGTATCTGATCTTCAGCGAAGGATACGCCAGCAGCATCGGGTCACGTCTCCAACGGCTCGATCTGGCGCGCGAGGCGATACGCCTGACGCGCAACATACAAGTGTTGCTCCCCGAAAATGCCGAGGTCGCAGGACTTCTGGCGCTGATGCTGTTGACCGACGCGCGTCGCCCAGCCCGCACCGGCCCCGATGAAGAGTTGATTCCATTGGATAGACAAGATCGAACTCTGTGGGATCGCGCGGAGATCGCCGAAGGCATTGAGCTTCTCACTCGCGCGCTGTCAAAAGGGTCAGTGGGCCTGTACCAGCTACAGGCAGCGATTGCCGCCGTTCATGACGAGTCGGAGAGAGTCGAGGATACCGACTGGGCACAAATCGTGGCTCTTTATGAGTTGTTGCGACGAGTGTCTCCTAGTCCGATGGTTACTCTCAATCATGCTATTGCAGCCGCCATGGTGCATGGCGCGGCCAAAGGCCTCGAACTGCTTCGGGCTCTCGATGGCGATCCGCGCATTGCGGGGCACTATCGTCTCCACGCCGTTCGCGCCCATTTATTAGAAAAAATAGGCGATCGCGAGGGCGCGATCAAACACTACCGAAATGCCGCTACGCGGACCACGAGCATCCCGGAACGGAACTACCTGATGACGCAAGCAGCCCGGCTGGCCGGAGACTAACTTCCCGGCGGGTGTTCCCCTACGCGATACCTTACGAACCTAGCGCGGGGGAAGCCAGGAGTTTCCAACCGAAGCTGAGCCTCTGGCTGATGAAGGGTTCGGTGTGTGGATGTTCAATTCTGCGGCGGCGATTGTGGCTTGCCGGATTTGTGCTTCCGTCATTACGGAGGAGAGACTCTTCAGTTGTGCCACGGCCCGTCGCTCTCCCCCCGCGGCAATTTTGTACCACGTGTAGGCGGCAACGTGGTCCAGGGGTACGCCCTTACCTTGTTCGTAAAGGTAGCCTAAATCGAGTTGGGCGCGCGCATACCCAAGAACAGCAGCTCTACGCACCCAGTTGGCTGCCTCGGTGAAGTCTTGTTTTACTCCAGTGCCGGTGTAATACATGGAGGCGAGATTCTCCTGGGCAGGAGGGTAGCCGCGTTCCGCGGCAGCACGAAACCAGGTTGCGGCCTGAACGTAATCTCGGCGGATTCCTTTGCCGCGGAAGTATAACGAGGCGAGGTTGCACTGCGCGACGACCTCGCCCCGATCAGCCGCCTTGCGATACCAATCCGCCGCCTGGCGAATGTTTTTGCGGACGCCTTGGCCATGTTCATAGAGCGAGCCGAGGTTGTTTTCCGCGGTTGTATGGCCTTGTTGGGCAGCGGCTGTGTAGTAGTGTCTGGCTTGGCGATAGTCCCGATTCACTCCTTCTCCCTGCTCGTACATGTAACCGAGCGCAAATTCTGCCTCGGGATAGTTCTGCTCTGCCGCTTTGCCATACCACATTACGGCCTGCTGGTAATCGAGTGGAACGCTTGTGCCAGTCATGTACAACGAACCGAGCTTGTATTCGGCCTGGGGATCTCCCTGCTCGGCTCGCTGCGAAATGGACGAAAGCTGGGGAGCGGCATCCGAACTGACGGGCGGTTTTGTTTTGTGCTGAGTTCCCATGCTCGCGGACGCGTCGAACCACAGCATAGGTATTAACGTAACTGCAAAGAGCACTCGTGAGTTCAGCATGTTTTCAGACCTCGTCAAGTCAAAATCCCCGGCCTGGAAAAATCGCGGGGTGTCTCACAATTTCGCGATTCATGCGGGGCGGCAATGCAATGCGGCACACGAGCAGCACACGGTTGGATCACGAAGGCAAGTCATTGAGCAGATTTAAGTTCGCGTGAAGATCACCGGGAGCGAGAAAGTGTTTTCTGAAGTGATCACTAACGTCCGTCATTAGCCAGCGTCCAACGCAAAGGTGGGGAAAGAATGCCAGCCATTGAGTCACCCGCGGAAAAGATCCGGTTCGATGTTTTTGAGGTTGATCTTCGGGCAGGCGAATTGCTCAAAGAGGGCCGCAAAATCAAATTACAAGAACAACCCTTTCGCGTTCTGTTTCTTTTGCTGCAGCGGAGGGGAGAGGTGGTTACGCGGGGTCAGTTGAGGCAAGAGCTTTGGCCGGCTGACACCTTCGTTGATTTCGATCACGGGCTGAACAGCGCCGTAGCGCGCTTGCGGGAGGCGCTGCGGGATTCCGCGGAGAAACCGTGTTTCATCGAGACCGTCGCGAAGCGAGGTTACCGATTTATTGCACCTATCCAGCCAAATCCTGAAGCCCCAACAGTCGCGGCGAGTGTTGCGCCACAAACATCGTGGCGGCCGAGGAGAGGCTTCTGGATTGGGGCCACGATCTATCTGACGGTGGTTTGTTCAATATCGATCTGGGCTTTGTATCGGCCTGGTCGCAGCACGCAACTGGCAAAAATCGAGGTTGTCCCGTTGATTGGGTTACGCGGTTACCAGGCAACGCCGGCGTTCTCGCCGGATGGGACGCTGGTCGCGTTTCGTCAGAGCGATGGAGGGAACAACACCGGGATCTATGCCGCAGGGGTGGGCGGAGCAAAATCGATCCAACTCACGAACGACCCCGGGGATTGTTGTCCGGTTTGGTCCCCGGATGGGCGGCAGATTGCCTTTGCCCGATACTCTGGAGATTCCTTCTCTGTCTTTACGATCCCCGCGTTAGGAGGTACCGAGCGGCGCCTGTATCGTGGCCCCGATCACCTGGGAGGGGGACTCTCGTGGTCTGCGGATGGGAGCGTGATCGCTTTTACTGAGAGCCATGGGAGCGACCCGACGCGGGCCTGGATCGCGGGATTGTCGCTTTCGGATTCGAGCATACGGGAAATCTCGTCTCCATCACCGGGGTGGATCGATCGTTCTCCAAGCTACTCTCCCGACGGCAAGCGCCTGGCCTTCATTCGTTCCTCTGTAGCCGGCGTGAGCAATGACATCTATGTCATGCCCACGAAGGGAGGACGGGTGAAGCGCCTGACCTTTGACCACCGACCCATGACAGGATCACTGGCCTGGACCGGCGACAGTCGTGAAATCGTTTTTGCATCGGCGCGTGGAGCGGAGATGGGATTGTGGGTGGTTGCGGCCGATGGAGGCATTCCCGAGCCGGTGGCGGGGCCCGTCGGGGAAGCTGCCTGGCCCACGATTCCATCCAAGAGCGACAGCACTCTGGTCTATGAACAAAATATCGGCAAGGCTGATGTGTGGCGACTCGATCTGAAGGATACGAAGCACCCCCAAAAACCGCCGTTCGCGCTAGTCTCTGAGAAGGGCGACAAAATGCGTCCCGAACTGTCGCCGGATGGAAAAACAGTAGTGTTCGAGTCGGATCGCCTGGGCTTTTGGGATATTTGGACATGCGATCTCGATGGGAGCCGGTGCGATCAGATCACTTCGCTGCATGGGACAGCCGGGCGGGCGCGCTGGTCGCCGAATGGTCGCTATCTCGCGTTTGAATTTCATCCTAATGAGCGAAGTGAGATTTACATCGTGGAAGTGCCAGGGGGCATACCGCGGCTGCTGCCCACCATTTCCGGATCCGACAATCTCTCGCCCAGCTGGTCGCGCGATGGGAAATGGATCTATTTCGCTTCGAAACATGGCGCGGAAGCTTTCCAGATCTGGAAAATACCGCTCCAGGGGGGAATACCTATCCGGCTGACCAAGAACGGCGGAATCTCGCCGGTGGAATCCTTCGATGGACATAATCTTTACTATTCGAAGTACGAGCAGAACGGTGTGTGGCGCATGCCACTACAGGGCGGCGAAGAAAGCGAGGTGCTCCGCGACATCGATTCCGGGGCGTGGCCGAATTGGGCGCTTACTCCGGAAGGGATCTACTTCTTTAAATTCGGTAAATTCCCACACGCGGACCTTGCATTCTTCGATCTTGCCAGCGGCAAGACGCATGTCGTCTGGCCTTTGCAGCAGAGGGTTGGGTGGGGTCTGAGCTCGTCCGTGGACGGGAAATCGCTGGTGTACATCCAGAATCAGTTTGCCGAATCGAATCTGATGCTGGTGAGGAATTTTCGCTAGAGACGCCCATGAAAGCGGCGGGCACTCGCAGCTCCTGGAGGCCTACAATGAGGCAGTCACGAATCGTCTTTCGAATGGCCGTGCTCATCTGCGCAATTGCGGTTTCCGGCCAGCAAGCCGGCAGCGGCGGCAGTTCTCCCGCGGATATGGTTTATGCGCGACCCGGCCAGCTTATTTCCGTAAACGGATTTCGGCTGAATCTCTACTGTATGGGGAGCGGCTCGCCCACGGTGGTGTTCGATTCTGGATGGGGAGACTGGGCACCAGCATGGTCGAAGGTGCAGCCAGCGATCGCCAAATGGACGCGCGCCTGCAGCTATGACCGTGCCGGAACGGGATTCAGCGATCCCGGTCGCATGCCGCGTACCAGCGTGCACATCGCCGAGGAGCTACGCACTGCGCTTCACCATGCCGGCATCGGCGGCCCCTACATTCTGGTGGGACACGCCTTCGGCGGAGACAACGTACGCACGTTTGCGGACCTGTACATGAACGAAGTTGCGGGGCTGGTATTGGATGAGGCAGATCCTACCGACGTCGAACTGGCGTCAATGCGAGAAGAGGAACATCGAGGACACGCCGGGATTCCATCCGACTTGCGCGAATGTCGCAACGCGATTGCCGCGCACAAGCCGTTGCCGGCGCAAGATTCAGGTCCTGGCAAGGCACCAAAGACCTGTGCTCAGCAGTTTTTCTTTCGGGGATTACCGGAAGCCCAGTGGTCTCCAGAATTGAACGCCAAGATTTTGGAGATCGCGCAAACCAAAATTGCCATGTATGACGCTTATTCTTCAGAAATGGAACAAACAGCGGCGGACGAGATCTATCTGCAACAGCACCGCCGCTCATTCGGTTCGCGGCCCATCCGCGTGCTTACCTCCGGAAACCACGGCGTCGGCCACTTGGAGAGCAAGCCGCCGGACACGCCGAAGCACGTGAAATATGAGAAAGAGACCACGTTGGCCCAGGCGCGCTGGCTCGAATTGTCCTCCAATGCTAAACAGATATTCACACACAATAGCTCGGAATACATCCAGTTTGACGAACCGGAGACTCTGATCAACGCCGTCCGCGAAGTGTATGACCAGGCAAAGAGGCCGTAGCTGCGAGATGTTCGGTTAGCCTGTAATTCAACGAGTATCCGAACCGCCATTCAGATGCTGGCGAATTGCGGCGACGGCCCTAGCGATGGCAACGGTCTCATTTCAGGTTGCACTCCTGCGCTTGCTTCGTGCAGTGCCGCACTGAATCCGAAAGGGCCTCCGGTTCGTGTTGAGGCGGGAATATCCCGTCGAGACGACCTGCTTGGGTTCCGTCATGAGTTGTGGAGACCGTTCGGGGGAAGACGCACCTATCTCGGCCACAGCATACATCGAGGTGTTGCTTGGGCCCGTATTACGGGCGTAATGTCCCTCGCTGATGCGAGCGGTCGCACCTTCCTGCGAGCTGACATCAGACGCATCTCAACAACATAACTGGGGATTCTTGTGATTGAACTGGACCGGAGCATGATTCCTGCCCACGGTTACCCACACAACGGACATCTCGTTGTGTATCGCCTCCTGGCTGGAGTTCTACGGGAGGAGGGGTCTATTGTGGGTTACTCACGTTGGCTTGCCTTTCAGTTAGAATGATGCCGCAACTCCATATGCATAGAACTGATAACAGGAAGGATTCCATGAAGACGGCGAGCTTCGCAGGTTTGCGGTGCGGATGTTACAGGGGTGCACGCGCTATCAACCGCGGCATGCTGGTGCTCTGTTCAGTTTTGGCGTTGATGCTCGCGGGTTGCACTTCGCAATCGAACAAGCCGGAGGAACCGGCCAAGCCGGAAAACAAAGGACCGGAACTCATCACGGCGCGTTCCGGGTTCCAAAAGGTCTATATCGCGGCACGCGGCTGGAATGCGGATGCGCGCCCGTATCGTCTGGCCTCCGTCGCCACTAGTGATGGGAACGGGCACGATGGCAAATGGGCGGTCTGGGTAGGCAGCTTCGCATCACCATCGACGCAAAGGGAAATTAATTTCACCTGGTCCGGCAGCACCGCGCAAGGAGCGCCGTCGCTGGGCATCAACCGCGGAAGCGAAGACACCTATAGTCCCAGCAACGCCAATACAAAGGTATGGGATATGGCGTTTCTCAAGATCGACTCCGACCAGGCATTCACCGAGGCACAGAAACACGGCGGCGATAAGGTGCTGGAAAAAACTCCGGACACCCCGGTGACCTACGTTTGCGACTGGAACCACAACACCAACGAACTGATCTGGCACGTGATCTACGGGGCCAGTCGCGAAGGAGCGAAGCTCACCGTGTCGGTGAACGCCTCCACGGGCGCATTCATCCGCGTTGAAAAATAGTTTTCTAAGCAGCGGATCGGGAGGCTCGCCCTACCGCTCTTCCCCTTGGTGAAATTGGGCCTCGAGCTGGGAAAAAAAACGGCACAAGGCGCCGGCGGAGGCGAAAGCTTTTTTCAGATCGCTGCGCTCGCCAAAGTGGACGATGTCTTGCGGGGAATAACGGAGACGGATCCGGTCGGCGGCGCAGTGCGCGCTTAACAGCTCAATCCTGACGGCGGCAATATCGGCCTTGAGTCGTGCAACGTCAAGGGGATTCTTACTTCCAGACTGCATCTACGGCTCCTTGCTTTTTGAAGATTTCGCAGGCTGGATTCCGGGCGTTGTTGGGGAGGACTGCTGCCGTCTGGCGCGCGGAACCCTCCTGCGGTTCCAACTTTGGTTGTCAGTGTGGAACATTCATTATACGGTGTTAGTTAAACGCTGTGCAAGAAACTAATTCGGTTTAGTTGCGCCTTCAAGGGAGGAACATTGCCACGCCATCCCGATCCCGAGGTTGAGCAGCGCATCCTGGCCGCAGCATCGCGTTTGTGGGCTCGCGGCGGAGAAAGGTCGCTCACCATGCGGGCCGTCGCCAAGGCGGCCGGAACGACCACACCGACGGTTTACGAGCGATTCCGCGACCGGCAAGATATTTTGCGGGGCCTGCGCTTGCGAACCCGGCGCGAGCTGTTCGCCACTCTCAGGCGCACCCGCAGCTTGCGCGACGCCATCCAGCGGCAGTTACAGTTTGCGCTCGAGAACAGCCACGCTTACGAGGTGCTGTTCGACGGGGTTGGCCGGCCACCGTCATTGCACGAGCCCTGGCCATCGTTCAACCTGATGCGGGAACGGCTCGCGCAGGAACTTGGCGGCACGGCCCGTGAGCATAACCGGCTGATGCTTGCGCTGTGGTGCCTGATGCACGGCACCGCCATGCTGATCATCCGCGGCGCCTTCGAGGGAGCACTGCGAGCCCAAGCCATTCACGCCTGCCTCGACACGTTTGATACGGTGATGGAAGCTGCGAAAAGGGGCGCACTGGTGCAATCGGGCCCGAAATGGCCGGCCACGGTAATTCTGGGGGAAGCGGAACAGAGCTCAGTCGGCGATCCTGATGGCAATGGCAGCAGAATCAAAGGGAAGAAATTGCGGCGTTGAGTGCATCATAATTCGCTACTTCGCGGCTTTCTCGGCGCCGGTTTTCAAGCGCTCAATTGCCTTCTTGGCGTTCTCCGCCTCCGGACCATGGGGCAGGATCTTCAAATAGTTCCCGTACTGCTCGCGAGCCTCACCGGGGCGATCGAGCTTTTCCAGGCACAAGGCAAGGTGGTAAGTGGCAATGGCGTCGTTATCTTTGTAATACAAGGCTTCGCGATAGCGGCTTTCGGCGGCGGAGTAGTTTTTCTTTTTGAAGTAGAAATCGCCGACCTCGATGTCCTTTGCCGCTTTGTGAGGGTCCCAGGGATGGGTATCGGCGGCTTCGGCGCTGCCCTCATCCATCAGAATGTCCGAGCTCTTGGGATGTGCTTTGGCATCGTCGGCAGGCGGAGTCAGATCAATCTGGGTGGATTTGCTGGAACTCTGTCCATCGTCGGGTAAAGTGCTCGCGTCCACGCGGTCGGAGCGCGGCGGGGCGAGATTGGGACTCCGGGCCGGAGTGGATTGCGAAGACTCTTTCGATTTCGAAGAGGTCGAATCCGGTGCACTGGAATTCTGCGCGCACACCGCCACGCTGCCGCTAATCAAGAGGGCCAG
Source organism: Candidatus Sulfotelmatobacter sp. (assembly GCA_025928375.1). Lineage (GTDB taxonomy): Bacteria > Acidobacteriota > Terriglobia > Terriglobales > Acidobacteriaceae > Sulfotelmatobacter. Next base: position 7,289 of record JAICJP010000049.1, on the reverse strand, counting down.
CAACACAGTTCGCATGCCTCTATTTTATGTCAGGCGTGCGTGGAGCGGAATGCCTCCAGGCAGCGCCGGGCGGTCTCCAGCTCGGGAAATCGGCTGCCTTCCTGTTCGATCAGATAGAACTCGATTCCGCCATGGCTTTCCGCCGCCTGGAAAATTGCTTTCCAATCGGCTTTCCCTTCGCCAAACAAAGTCTTGTAACCGATGTTCGGATCGGGCGACCAGTCTTTGCAATGGATAGAGCGAATGCGTCCGGGGTTGGAGTTGATCCATGCAGCCGGGTCCGCGCCGGCTTCGAGACAAGTTCCAACATCGAGTTGCAGCATGACCGAGGGCTTGGTGTTGGTCGCGATTACTTCGATAGGGCGCTTCCCTTCCACCGGCTTCCATTCGGCATCATGATTGTGATATCCCACTTTGAGTCCCGCGGGTGCGAGTTTCTCGGCCGCATTATTTAGAGTCTCCGCAACCTTTTTCCAGCCGTCGAGATTGGGCTTGGGATCGCTCCACGCCAGCACCATGTATCTCGATCCAAGGATTTTGTTCAGGTCACGCGCCTTCTGGATCTTGCTGTCGCTGAAAAAGTCTTCGTCGTTATGCGTGGAGTAGCAATGGATCCCGAGTTCGTCAAGCAACTTCCGCATCTCTTTCGCTTGAGCTTCGGACCACTCCAAATAAGGGGCGTAGAATTCGACATCCTGATAGCCCATTTTCGCGACCGCCTGAACGGTGCCTTGAGGGTCCTTCTGCAACTGATCGCGCACGGAATAAAGTTCCAGCCCTACAGGAATTGTCCTCGAGGGTGCAAGACCAGAGGCCACGCCACGGAAGGCCCAGGGCAGGGTCGCGGAAAGGGCGAGAAAAGAGCGGCGAGAGAATTTGGAATATGGCATGGCAGCCATATTACGCCAGCGAGGCAAGCACTTTACCTCGATCCGCACCGCTGGCGTATGGCCTACTTCTGAGCCGCTGCTGCTGCTGATTCTTTCTGGTATGCGGCGGTCAGCGTTCCTTTCGATTTCGCCAGCGGTAACAGCGTGGGGTAGAACTGAACGAATGTCGTGTCAACCGCTCCGTGCTCCGCGTGGCAACTGTAGCAACTCGCTGAGGTGGGAGTCATTTTGGCAGTCTTACCCCCGTCGAAACCGAAGAAGGCCCACTTCCCCGGAAAGCGCGCCTCGTCTTTCACGTGAACTTCCAGTCCCATGACTTCAGTTCCCTGAAAGTTGCCCTTCTGGTTGATCGAGCCCTTTCCCTCGGCCTTTCGCACTTCGAGCGCCATCATGGTTTTGTCGGGCCACGTGCCATTCTGCAGGAACGACTGGTAGGCCTCCGGATTGACAAAGACGTTGTCGAACATGTGATGGTCCATGGACATCAGACCGGGGTTGTAGCTCATGTCGAAACCGGTCGTGAGATAGACCCACTGCCGGTAGTTCTCGGGTAGTTTCATCTGGCCGTCGTCGGTGTATTCGGGAGCTGCCGCAGACGGGCTTTGCGCCGCAACGAGGACGAACGCAACAATGGAGACCAGCAGGGTGAGCAGAACGGCCTTCAATGGGCTTCTCATGAGCGGCAGTATCCCGTGCCGCTGCGAAAAAGGCCAGACCGTTCCCTGCGTGGCTGCAGCCATCTGCTGCATTCCCGGCTCTGGCTCCTGATGTGCAAAACATTTGCCTCGGGTTATGTGTACCGCTGGCTGCAGTGGAAGGCTCACTGGCTGCATTTGTTGGCCGCTGCAGGAACCCTTAGAATACGATGCACCGTATGGCTTCATTGCGTACTCAGGAGAGCCTCTCAGCTTCTCTGTCGCCACGGTGGTTTTGGATTGCAGCATTCTGGTTGGGGATCGGCTTGTTCGACGCCAGCCAGACGGTGTTCGTGATGCGCGCCGAAGGCATGCACCATGCCTGGACTTCACTATTCATCACGTCCGTGCTGTCATGGCTGCCGTGGGCAATGGCAACGCCGTTGGTGTTCCGGCTTGCCGCGAAGTATCCCGCCGCCCAGTGGCGACAACACGGCTTCTGGGCCCGGCACTCAGCCGCGTGCGCCGCGGTCGGCCTCGTATATGCCGCGTGGGTCGCGATGTGGGAAGAGTTGTTGAACCCGTGGTCCGCGGCAACGGTAAACCCTTTCCTGCATCTTTGGCCGCAAAAATTTTTCTCCGGACTTCTATCCTTTGTGATTCTCTACGGGATCATTCTTCTGGTGGCCTCGATGCTGGACTCGCGAGAGAGGCTGGCTTATCAGGAGACCGAAACCGCGAGACTCAATGAGCAACTTTCCAGGGCGCAACTGCACGCGCTCCGGCGGCAGATCGAGCCACACTTCCTTTTTAATACGCTGAACTCGATCGCGGGCCTGGTTCGCGAGAGAAGAAACGATGCTGCGGTCACCATGATTGCCGAGTTGAGCGATTTCTTGCGCAGGGTCATTGATGATTCCAGCCGGCAGCAGGTTCCCCTGGGAGAAGAGCTCGAGTTCGCGCTCAAATACCTGGACATCCAAAAGGTGCGCTTTGCGGAGCGGTTGCAGGTCAGCGTGAGCGTTCCGAGTGAACTGTTCTCGACGGCCGTTCCCAGCCTGATCTTACAGCCGATGGTGGAGAATGCGGTGAGACACGGCATCGCCAAGCGCGTTCAGGGAGGCGTCATCCGGATCAGGGCTTTTCCCACGGAAGATAGGGTGACGCTCAGCGTTTACAACGATGGCCCGCTGCTGCCACAGGGATGGGAACAACAAGCGAGCGGAATCGGGCTGGCCAATGTTCGCACGCGGCTGCAAGGCCTCTACGGCGAGCAGTTCGAAGTGAACATACAAAATCAGGAGCCGGGCGGAGTCGAAGTGTCCATATCTGTGCCGCTGGAGCAACCGGTTGAGCACAGCTAAGATACGCGCCGTTATCGTCGATGATGAACCGCTGGCGCGCAGCAATCTCCTCGTGCTCTCGGGCCGCGATCCACAGATTGAAGTTGTGGCGCAGTGCGGGTCGGGTGCGGAGGCCGTGGAAGCAATCCGGCGATTGCGGCCTGATTTGCTGTTTCTCGACGTGCAGATGCCGGAATGCGATGGCTTCGACGTGCTGGAAATGCTGGGAAAGGATTTGCCGCGCACAACTATTTTCGTGACTGCCTACGACCAGTATGCGTTGCGGGCTTTCGAAGCGGGAGCACTCGACTATTTGCTCAAGCCTTTCGACAACGCCAGGTTTGAATTGGCCCTCAACCGGGCGAAGCAGAGAATCAGGACGGTTGAGAATCGTCAGCCCCTTGCTCCCCCGAGCCTCGAGCGCATCGTAGTCAGGAGCGCTGGAGAAGTTTGCTTCCTGAAGACTTCCGAGATCGATTGGATCGAAGCCGCCGATTACTACGCTTGCCTGCACGTTGGAGCAAAAACTCATCTGCTGCGCCGAAGCATGGCCGAACTGGAGGAGGATTTGGATCCGAACCTGTTCTGCCGCGTGCATCGATCGAGCATCGTGAACCTTGAGCGCGTGCAGGGGCTCAAACTCGCCGAGGATGGCGAATACGAAATCATGCTGCACAATGGCACCAGAGTTCGGTTGAGCCGAAGATATCGCAAGCACCTGGAAGCAAGACTCGGCGGTCGGGGGGGTACCGCGACGCAGGGCGCCGCGACTTAGGCTGAGCTAGACACAACAACCTGCGTTTCTACGACGACGACGACAGCGAAAGTCACTGGGGGTGCTGGTTCTTCCTTCGGCATTCTTCGCAAACCCCGTAGATCTGGAAGGTGTGACGCGTGGTCATGTAGTGGTATTTGCGCCCGATCTCCTGCTCAAGCTGGTCCACCTCAGGCGAGAAGAATTCAACCGAACTGCCACAATTCGTGCACACCATGTGATGATGGCTGCGGCGATTGTATTGGTGCTCGTAGCGCGCAATACCGTCGTGAAAAGCAACTTCGCTGGCCAAGCCGCACTCGGCTAAAAGCTTCAGAGTGCGATACACGGTGGTATAGCCGATGTGGGCGTCTTTTTTCTGAACCAGACGATGAAGTTCGTCCGTGGAGAGGTGGTCGCGGGTCTCAAGAAAAGTCCGCAGAATGGTATCCCGCTGGGCAGTCTGCTTCAGGCCCACTCCCTTGAGATGCCGATGCAGAATATCCTCGGCTTCTCGCACCATCTGGCGCGAGAGGCTGGGTTGATCGTCGATGCGCTTCTGCAGCATGGAGTGTGGTCGTCCGGGAGATTGGTTCCGGGGCCGCTCGTTGCGCTTCGCGGGACGAGTCCCCACTTAGGCGCAAATGGCGGGCAGGAAGAGTCAGGATACCACTCCGATCTTGAAAATGAAATTCATTTTCAGGACGCCAGCCCTCCGTCCTGGACTACAATCGAGGTTCTTCATGAGTTCCCTGGCCGAAGTTCCGATCTCCAGCGTGCGACGTTCTCTACTGCCACGCATCCTTCTGTGGCTCGCTGCCGTCCTGCTCCTGATCGTCCTGGGGTTGGGGGGATATGCGTTTTATGTTGCAGAAGGCGCGCTCCCGCGGATGGACGGCCACTTGCAAGTCCGAGGCCTGACTGCCCGGGTAACCGTGACCCGCGATAACCACGGTGTGCCCACCATCGATGCCGCGTCTCTTCCGGATCTCTTCTTCGCGCAGGGCTACGTCACCGCACAGGACCGCCTTTGGCAGATGGATATCATGCGCCGCTATGGGGCCGGTGAACTGTCGGAGATTCTTGGCGAAGACACGCTCAAGATTGACCTTGAACAGCGAATCCTCGGGCTGCGTGACGCAGCCAGAAAATCCCTTGAGATCGCCACTCCGCGGGAGCACAGTTTTTTTGAGGCATACGCCAGCGGGGTGAACGCCTACATCGAAGCTTCTCGAGGGCATCTCCCCATTGAATTCCGCATTCTGCGGTACGCCCCAAAGGCATGGACTCCTGAAGATTCCGTGGTCATCGCTAACCAAATGGTGAAGGACCTGAACTTTCACTACTTTTACGACGCGCTGGCGCGGGAAAAAATTCTGGCCAGATTGGGACCGGAATTGACCGCGGACTTGTATGTAAACCGGTCGTGGCACGACCGTCCTCCCACGGTGATGCGCGAGGACTTGTCACACCCCGACAGCAGTTCCAACGACTCCGACGAGGACGATGATGAGGAGGCCCCGGACAATGCGGTGACGCAAAGCCACCCCGCCAATTTCTCCGAAGCTCAGCCGGTGAATGGATCCAATGATTGGGTGATCTCCGGCGCGCACACCGTGACCGGCAAGCCGCTGCTCTCCAACGACATGCACCTCGGACATCAGATGCCAAACCTGTGGTACGAAGCGCACCTGCGTTCGGGCAGCGTTGATGTCGCAGGCGTGACGCTACCCGGGATGCCGTACGTAATCGTCGGACACAACCAGCGCATCGCGTGGGGATTCACCAATGTTGGCCCCACCGTGACCGATGTTTACATCGAGAATTTCAACGCGCAGGGCGAGTATCAGACTCCAAGTGGATGGGCTCAGCCGGAGCACCGCCAGGAACTGATTCACATCAAGGGAAAGCCCGATGTAAATGTGGACGTGAAGATCACCCGGCACGGGCCCATCATCGCGGAACTGGTCCCCGGCGAGACTCGCAACATTGCGCTTCGCTGGACTCTCTATGACGGCCTGCACATCCCATTCTTCGACGTCGATGTCGCACAGAACTGGGAGGAGTTCACGAAAGCCTTCTCACAATTAGACGCACCGGGGCAAAACGTCGTTTACGCCGACGTGGACGGCAACATTGGATATCACGCAACCGGCAAAGTGCCCATCCGCGCGACCGGCGACGGCAGTCTGCCCGTCAGTGGCGCCGATAATGCGCACGAGTGGGTTTCTTACATTCCGTTCGATAGGCTTCCCAACATTTACAATCCGCCCTCGGGGATCATCGCAACCGCCAACGGTAGAATCACGCCGGATAAATATCCGAATTCGATCAGCATGGAATGGGAGGCGCCGTGGCGCACGGCTCGCATTTACCACGTGCTCGAATCCGGCAAACAATTTTCTGCCGCTGACATGCTCGCGCTGCAAACCGACATTCAGTCGGAGGCAGACCTGTTCGCGGCCGAACGGTTTGTGTATGCCGTGGATCACGCGGCCAAACCTTCGGCGCGCGCGAGGCAAGCTGCCGATGTGATGCGCAGTTGGGACGGGCGCATGCTGGCCGCCTCCGCCGCGCCCACCATCACCGAAAAATCCATTCAGGAGCTGCGCTGGATGTTGCTGGAGCCCAAATTGGGTGCCGCGCCCGCCGATCCGGCCAAAGCCGAAGAGGTACTGAGCTGGAAAACTTATAGTTGGGAAATGTCGTCCGTGTGGCTCGAAAATATTCTGCTGCATCACCCCAAGCGGTGGCTGCCGGAAAAATATGCCAACTATGACGAGTTGCTGGCCGCCGCGGTTGAGGCTGCGGTGAATGATCCGCAGGTGCCGAAGGACCTTGCCTCCTGGCATTGGGGCGTCCAGAATGCAGTTCACATCCAGCATATGATCCTGGGCAGGATTCCCATCCTGAGGCGGTGGTCTGGTCCGGGAGTGCAGGAGCAGTCGGGCAGCGGATACACGGTGAAGGCGGTGAGCGCCCATCACGGCCCATCCGAGCGGTTCACCGCCAATCTGGCGGACCTCGATCTCTCGACGCTGAATATCGTCACCGGGCAGGCGGGAAACTTCTTGAGCCCTTACTACATGGATCAATGGAAAGCATGGTACGAGGGGACCACGTTCCCGCTACCGTTCAGCGCACCGGCAGTGCAAGCCGCGAAAGCTCACACCCTGCAACTCGATCCCGCAAAGTAGCTCTCTGCCGGAGTGTTTATGTAGGGGCAGCCGCGACGGCTGTCCAGCCGGGCCGCAGCCTGGCGGTTATCTCGCGGCTGTCACTAGAAAAAATCGATGGCCTTCACATCGCCAACATAGCCGACGACGTTAATGGTGCCCTGTGGCAGGAAATTGTTGATCAGCAATACATCTCGAGTCGTGTCATAGACGCGCAACGCTCCACCCTCAGCGACGTACTCCACGTTACGACTAATGAATCCCTGCAGCCCGTCGACGTTGCCGTTGTCAGGTGGAATCACGACCGAACCGTCGGATGTGTGATAGATCGACAAGCAGCCGCGCACCTCGCCGCTGCCCGGGTTATTCACGTTTCCTACGTTGGTGCAATCGCGCGCACCAATAAACAACTTGCCATCGCTGGTCAGATCCATGCGCTGATGATAGCCATCCGTAATGACTGCGCTTGCCGTCACCGTTCCCGAACCGGT
>JAICJP010000133.1 GCA_025928375.1 Candidatus Sulfotelmatobacter sp. | reverse complement strand
TGATGAATAACGGCACGGACGAGAAGCCGGATGCTACCACAGTGATGCTGACACAGCTGCTTGCGGAGCTCTTTCCGAACGTTCAGCGATGGCGCTTCGCGAAAGTAGAAGTACGCCTCTACAGCAGATGACCTCGGGGCCCTGACGGCGTATGGGCGTTCGTCTTGGCTTCCTTGCAAAACAAAAGGCCCCGGACAATACGTCCGAGGCCATATTTCTCAGATCAGGAGCCTACACCGGCAACCATGCTCCGCTTACTTCGACTGATCCATGGTGATGCCGCCGCTCTGGTTCTGGGCAGCCTTTTCAGCCTTGGCCTTCTTGACTGCGAGAGTCTTATCAACCCAGCCGTCCGCAGTCTTGAGATCCTCGGTGCGGGCAGCCGCGTCATCGCACTCGACGTCTGCTTTCTCGCGGTACATCAAGTTCATGTATGCCATGGCGTCGTCATAGTCCGGACGCAGCTGAATCGCCTTGTTCAAGCTGTCGATGCCTTCCTGGATATAAGGCTCGTTCTTGGGCTTCAGCTGTTCGCAAGCTTTCTTCTGTTCCTTGTTGCTGGCGCTCAGGTGCTCGTCCGGCTTCATGCCCAGCTTGGCGCGCTCTTCCATGCGCGGCTGGTAGCATGCGGTCCAGTCGATGACGCCGATCGAGTAATACGGCTCGGGGTCGTTCGGGTCCAGTTCCGAGGCCATGCGGTAATACTTCTTCGCGTCATCCCACTTTTTTTCGTTGAGATACAAGTAGGCAATACCCTTGGCGGCATTCACCTTCTGGTCGCGCGACGGGTTCGCGTCGATCACCCTCTGATATTCATCGATCGCCTGCTGGGCCGTGCGTAAGTTTTCCGGAGAATCCACGCCGGGAATGTATTGCGAAACGTATGCCGTCGCCAGATACATGCGGGCATTGATCAGAGTCGGATCGAGCCGGACCGATTGCTGAAAATGATCGATGGCTTGCTCGTAATGATTGTCTTTGTAGGCCTTGACACCCTTGTTGAGCTGGTCGCGGGCCTTCAGCTTGTCACAGCCTAGTGAAGAGAAGAGCGCCAGCACTACTGCCGCCAGCGTCAGCAGTCTTAGAGTTTTATTCATTGCGGTATAAGTCTCCCTCGCCACAGCATCCTAGGCCCAGACACAGCAATTTGACAAGCGGAGCCTTGGGGGCACGGAAGCGGTCGCGCCTCCGTGCCGTGGCGAATTGAGAAGATTTCGAACCTGGGCCTTACGGCGGGCAGAGTTAACTGCCCGCTTCGATCTTCGCGGTGATCAAGCCGACTTTGTCCACACCAGCGGCATGGGCAATATCGATCACGCTGGCCACGTTGGCGAAGGGAATAGAGTCATCTCCCTTCACAAACATCACCTTCTCCGCGCGTTGCTTATAAATGTCAGTGAGGCGCGTCTGCAAATTATCCCAGGTCGCATCTTCATTGTTGATTTTTACGCCCGGTTCCTTTCCAGCCCCCAGGTCAATCAACTGCACCACGATAGTGCGATCCGTAGGCGGGGTCTTGGGCGCGTTCGGCGGAGGCGGCTGAGGAACCAGCGCATCCAGTCCTTTCGGCGTCACCGGCGAGATCACCATGAAGATGATCAGTAAAACCAGGAGAACGTCGATGAGCGGTGTGACGTTGATATTCGCGTTTTGGCCTCCGCTTGGGCCAACTGCCATTCCCATGGTCGTCTCCTCTATTGCCCTGCTGCCGCGGGCGGAGCCGGCGGCGCTGTGTTCGTCTTCCGTTGATCGGTGAGCAAGCCCAGATCGTCGACTCCGGCGGCTCGGACGCTGTCCACTACTTTGACCACGCCGCCGAAACGGGTGCGCATGTCCGCCTTTACGTAGACGCGCTTATCCGCTTTGTTCGACAGGCGATCTTTGACTTTCTGCGTCAGGCCATCCACGTCCTGGATCTGTTCACTGCCGAAATACACTTTGCCGTCCCGCGTGATCGAGACCAGCAACGCGTCTTCCTTATCGGCGTCCGGCATCTGCTCCGGATTGTTCACCTTCGCCATGTCCACGCTGATGCCTTTCTGCAACATGGGCGTGACCACCATGAAGATGATCAGCAACACCAGCATCACGTCCACCATAGGTGTGACGTTGATGTCGGAGTTGACCTTTGCTCCTTCGTTTCTCTTTGCCAATGCCATAGCAGCAATCTCCAGTACTTGCACACGGCTCCGGGAACCAGCACTCCGCTTCAAGTCGGGAAGGCAAGGCGCCGGTTCGCCCCGGCGCCAGCCCAGCAACTCACTGCGGTCGTTCGCTCCCGGCAGTTCTTACCGGCGAACGTCGCCCCGCTTCTTGAGGAAGTAGTCGATCAGTTCGCTGGATGAGTTATCCATTTCGACGTCGAATGCTTCCACGCGACCGGTCAGGTAGTTGAACATCATCACGGCCGGGATGGCGACGAGCAGCCCGATAGCCGTCGTGACCAGCGCTTCCGCGATACCGCCCGCGACCGCAGCCAGACCAGTGGCCTTCGAGTTGTTGATGCCGATGAAGGCGTTCAGAATGCCCATCACCGTTCCGAACAGTCCCACGAAGGGAGCGGTCGAACCGATGGTCGCGAGGCCGCCGAGGCCCCGCTTTAACTCGGCGTGGACAATGGCTTCGGTGCGCTCCAACGCGCGCTTCGAGGCTTCGATGGTTTCGCCAGGGATCGCGCCCGGGCTGTCCTGGTGAGCCTTGAATTCCATCAGGCCAGCGGTGACAACCTTGGCCAGGTGGCTCTTCTTGTTGCGCTCGGCCACCTTGATAGCTTCGTCGATGCGGCCATCGCGTAAGGCTCCCGCCACTGCGGGGGCAAACGCGCGCGACTGTTTGCGGGCCGCGCTATATGCCATCCAGCGATCGATCATCACTCCGATCGACCAGCCCGACATGATGAACAGGATAATTACCACGGTTCGAGCAACCCAGCCCATCGCTTTCCACAAGCCCAAGGGATCGGTCGCCATGGCGCCACCGCCCTCCTGGACAATCCAGGTGGCCGCGGCCGGTACGTGATGCAGAACTGCTCCTACGTGAAGTGCGAACATGAGTTGCTTTCCTCCTCGGAACTCTATTACTGATCAGAACTCTATTACTCAATGGACACTATGATGCGCTTTTTGGTGCCAACCGCTGGCCAGAACTCTCGCCCGCGGTGTGCGAAGATCGCGCACACTGCTCAGACTTGCCCGGATCTTCAAGCCGAACGTGGCTGGCGGATCCAAGGCTTGCAAAAGCCCTTCCCAGCCACCGCTTTTCCTCAGGTGGGAGGGGAAGGGCTACGCAATCTCACTTCCAGGTGCCCGCTTGGAACTAAAGGCCTAGCCTCCAGCCAAGGTAAAGTTCACCTGCACCTGCGTCTCAACTTCGACCGGCTCTCCATTGAGGAGGTACGGTTTGTACTTCCACTGCTTCACGGCCTCAATCGCAGCCGGTGCCAGCATCGGATGCCCACTGATCAGCTGAAGGTTTTCGATACTTCCTTCCTTGCTGATCGTGGCTTGCAGCACGACCGTGCCCTGAATACGAGCTTGCCGAGCCAGCGGCGGATAACTGGGCGGCACCTTGCGCACCAGCATACCCGTGCTCACACCAGACGACACCCGCACGCGCTGCGGAGTGGCAATCTTCGGAGCCACCGTAGGCGTTGCGCTCAGAATGCTGCCCATGACGCCGCCCATCGAGCCGCCCGGGACTCCCCCGGGGACGCCGCCCACCACCCCAGCCGACGCCATTGCCGGCGGTGGAGCTTCGTCCTCTTTAATGATTTTTACCTTATTGGGAATCTTGGTAGGTGTGCGCAGCTCGCCATTCACAATGTCGGTCTGGATCTGCTTCACCACTTTGACCGGAGCCGCAGCCGGAGGTGGTGGCGGGGGTGGCGGAGGCGGAGCTACCAGCATGAACATCGTTGTACCCTTAGGCAGGGCTTCCGTGAATATCAGCGGAATCAGAATCATGACGCCGACGATCATGACCTGCAAACCGAATGAGACAATGGATGTCCATCCTCGTTTCGTCTTCAGCTTGCCGCCCGATTCAATTAGGCTATCTTCAAACATGTGATTCTCCCCAAACTGGTTCAGACCCCTACGAATACTTAGACACCGACCGTGTCTCCTTTGCTCCCGGTTTGTTTCTCGCCTAGAGGTCTTTTTTCGACCAGCGGCGCGGTCTGAGCAAACCCTCTAATTTCCTGCTTAAGAAGGCCTAAACCAATGAATACCCGCAAACCATCAGGTAAGCTACCTAGCTTTCCCCGGCATTGCCATAGGACGCTTACCCTTTTGTACCCGCCAATCCTGATACGCCACCAGAATTGGGGCGGCAATCGCGATCGACGAATACGTACCGATTAGGATGCCTATTACCAGCGCGAGGCTGAATCCACGGAGTACCTCGCCGCCGAACAAGAAGAGAGCAAGTACAGTAAGGAACGTAAGCCCGGCTGTCAAGATTGTTCTACTTAGCGTCTGATTGATGCTGCGATTGACGATGTCGGAGAGCTTTTCTCGCCGCATCAGCTTGATGTTTTCGCGGATGCGGTCGAATACCACGATTGTGTCGTTATTGGAGTAACCAATCAGGGTGAGGATAGCCGCGATTACCGTCAGGGAAATATCGGTGTTCGTCAGTGAAAATGCCCCTACAGTGATCAGGGTATCGTGGAACACCGTCACTACTGCCGCCACCCCATAAATCCACTCGAACCGGAATCCCAGGTAAACCAGCATTCCCAGCAGGGAATAAAGCGTCGCCAGACCGGCCTGCGTGCGCAACTGGCCGCCCACCTGCGGCCCAACGATTTCCACGTTCCGAACCCCAAAATCGGAAAGATAGAAATTTTCGGGGATCGCCGCCGCTACCGCCGGATCTACGCCGGAAGCGCCCTTCAACTGATCCAGGGAGTTGAGAACGCCGCCCAGTACTTTGTCCCGCAAATTCACGATGGCCTGGGCCTGGGCGGTGTATTTCTGGTCGGCATCCGTCCCCAGATGCATGGGATCCTTATCCATCAGGTAATTCTTGATAGCAAGAAAACTGGCATTGTTGAGGTCCGTTTTGCCGGCGGGAGCATTCTTCTCGAGCGCCTGGATGATCTTCGTTTTGCCTTGATCGAGAGCCTTTTCGCTGGTCTCGCGGACATCCAGATCGATGAGCACCTCGTTCAGCGAGGGCTGATCGTAGGGCTGGATTTTGGGATCCTTGAGCCCGGCGCGATCCAGGTCCGCACGAATCGCATTCACGTCCGGCGGATGGGAAAACTTCACATAAACTAGCGTGCCGCCGCGGAAATCGACGCCCCACGGAATGTGGTGCCAGAACAGCATGGAGAATAGGCCCGCCACGCTGAAAATCAGCGAAAACGCAAGAAAATACCACTTCTTGCCGAGAAAATCGATGTTGACGTTATGAAAAAACTCCACCGGTTCAAGCCCCTATCCAACAGAAAAGATTTTGTAGTTTTGTAATCGGATAATCTCGCCGCCGCCTTTCAATTACCAAATTACAAAATTGCCCGATTACCAAATTCCCTAAATGCTCAGCGCTTCGCCGCGCTGCTTGCGGCTCAAGATCCAATCAAAAATGACCCGCGACACGAACACTGCGGTGAACAGGTTGGCCAGCAGACCGAAAGTCAGCGTGGTGGCGAAACCCTTGACCGGCCCCGTACCGAAGATGAACAGAATGGCCGCGGATACGATGGTTGTCACGTGGGTATCCACAATCGTGATCCAGGCATGGCTGAAGCCTTGATCCACGGCGGATGGCGGCGTCTTGCCATTGCGCAGTTCTTCCCGGATACGCTCAAAGATCAGCACATTGGAATCCACGCCCATACCGACCGTCAGAATGACTCCCGCAATCCCTGGCAAAGTAAGGGCAACGTTCACGCCCGCAATCGTGGACCAACCCAGGAACCCGAGCAGAATAATCAAGTTCAGAATCAAGGCGACGTCCGCGTTGATGCCCGCCCCGCGGTAGTAGACCAGCATGAAGATCAGGACCGCGACCATGCCGATCACGGCCGCTCTTACCCCGGAGCGAATCGAATCCGCGCCCAGCGAAGGTCCCACCGTGCGCTCTTCCAGGTAGGAAATGCTGGCCGGCAGAGCACCCGAGCGGAGGATCATCGATAAATCTTTCGCTTGCTGGTCGCTCATGCGCCCGCCGCTGATTTCCCCGCGATCGCGAATCGGCTCCTTGATGTTCGCGACTTCCTTCACCTTGTTGTCAAGCACCACCGCCAGGCTGTCGCCCACATGCGAGCTCGTAAAGTTGTAGAAACGCTGCCCGCCTTCTCCAGTCAAGGTAAAGCTCACACTCGGCTGACCATTCTGATCGCTACTGGGCTGCGCATCCCGCAGGTCTTTCCCGCTAACCGCTGAAACTCTCGACACCAGATACCACGCCTGCCCCTCAGCTGCCCCCGGCTGGGATTGCCCAGGAAGCAGAATCGCATCTGCCGGCAGAACTCCACCCTTGTCCTGCCGAGCCGCCTGCTCGCTAGGATAAGGCCCGCCGAGCGACTGCTTGATCTCCAGCATGGCGGTGGACTGCATGATGTCTTTTACGCGCTCCGGATCGTCGATCCCGGGCAATTGCACAAGAATCTGGTACTGCCCCAGTCCATGCTCCTGGATCGTGGGCTCGCTGACTCCCAGCGCATCAATACGGTTGCGGATGGTCTCGATCGCCTGCGACACCGCCTTGTTCTTCAGGTCCGAGACCATCGAAGGCTTCATGACCATATTCCAGCTGTTCTCGGGAGCGCCCGTAATCTCGTACTCCGGAAGACGTTCCTGCACGATGCTCAGCAGATCCGAGCGGGCGCCCGGCTGGACACCCTTGATCAGGATATGGTCAGGATTGTTCTGGGGATCGGTCTGAGTGATCTCCGCGAAGTCGATTTTCCGGCTCTTCAGCTGCTGCTTGAGCACCTCGATGGCGTTCTGCGCATCGACATTGATGGCATCGTTCACATGCACCTGCAGAATGAGGTGCGTCCCACCCTTCAAATCAAGGCCGAGGTGGATATGATCGGTCAAAGCCGTGGCCAGCGCATCGCCAGAAAGGCCCTTCGGAATTCCGAAGATCCCGAACAGGAAAAACAACATCGTGCCGACAATAAATACAACTTTCCAGAGCAGATTCTTATTCATAAATCAGTTTCGAGTTTCCGGTTTCGAGTTTCGAGAAACTTAGTTTCGAGCTTCCGGTTTCGAGTTTTGGAAACTCGAAATCCGAACTTGAAACTCACTTTGTCTTCACTTCCGGTTCCTCCGTGGTCGATACCTGGACCACCGAGGCTTTAGTCACTTCCAAAAGCAGGTTATTCGGCGGGACGCGCAAATGGATGCAGTCATCCCTCAGCGCCATAATCGTCCCACGCAGGCCACCGCTGGTCGTGACCTTATCGCCCGTTTTCAATTTTTCCAGCATTCCCTGCCACTTCTTCTGCCGCCGCTGCTGCGGCATGATCAACAGAAAATAGAAGATGGCAAAAATGAAGATGAGCGGCGCGATTCCGAGCCACCCCATACCGCCGCCACCGGTCTGCACTGCCAAAATTTGTTGCATTCTCTTCGAGGTCTGAGCGGATGTGTCCGCAAATCATCACGGCACCCTGCGGCGCCGCGCAGCTGTTATCTCACCACGGGGTTTTAGATCGACTTCGGCCGGGTTCCTTCAGCTTTCAGGCTTGAATCCGGGGAGATCTCACGCTGTCGGTCGAGACCAGATAGCAGAAAGAGAACGAGACTCTTCCCCAAGTGAAATAGAATGCCGCACCCGCTTCATAGTGTCAAGGTAGAAGCTCACATTGTGAATGGTGTTCAGGACCTGAGCCAATAATTCATTGGATGCAAAAAGATGCCGTAAATAGGCCCGCGAGTAGCGCCCACACACCCGGCACCCGCAGTTCGGATCCAGCGGCTCCGGATCCTCTGCATAACGCGCCTGCTTGATCGAAATTTTCCCCTGGGACGTGAACAGAAGCCCATGCCGCGCCGCCCGCGTAGGCTGGACACAGTCCATCATGTCCACCCCCATGCCGGCATATTCCACGATCTCCTCCGGATTCCCTACTCCCATCAGGTAGCGAGGCTTGTCCTTTGGCAGATACTCGAGCGTAGACTCCACGATCTCCCGGGTAAGCTCTCGAGGCTCGCCCACGCTAAGCCCCCCGATCGCGTATCCCGGAAACCCGATCTCCACGGTCCGCAAAGCCGATTCCCGCCGAAGCTCCCGATCCATACCTCCCTGCACAATCCCAAACAAAGCCTGCGTAGCCTCGGAACACGTAGGGACAGCCGCCATCGGCTGTCCGGTGGAGCGGAGCTTCGCGGACGAGTTTCGACTTTCAAGTTTCAAGTTTCGAGTTTCGGATTCCCCCGAAACCCGAAACGCGAAACGCGAAACTGGCCCCCACGGCACCTCACCCTTGTGCTCCTCAAAATACTTCTTACTCCGCGCCGCCCACCGCGCCGTCATCTCCATCGAAGCTCGCACCCGGCCCGCATCCGCCGGATACTCCGTGCACTCATCGAACGCCATAATGATGTCCGCCCCCAGCCCGATCTGAGCCTGCATGGCGCTCTCCGGGCTGAAGAAATGCGACGATCCATCCAGATGCGACCGAAACGTAACCCCATCTTCATTGAGCTTGCGCAGTTCGCTCAGGCTGAAAACCTGGAACCCGCCCGAATCCGTCAGAATCGCCCGATCCCACGAGATAAACCGGTGCAGCCCCCCCATCCGCCGGACAGTCTCAACGCCGGGCCGCAGATACAAGTGGTAGGTATTTCCAAGGATGATCTGCGCCCCCAGTTCCTCGAGGATGTCCTGTGGCACGCCTTTCACGGAACCCACGGTGCCCACGGGCATAAACACAGGAGTGTCGATCACGGCATGCGGAGTCGCCAACCGGCCCACCCGCCCCCTGCCGCAGACTGTGTTTACCTGAAAATCAATGGACACGTACTTGCGATTCTAACAATGAACTATGTAGGGGGGACGCCTCGTCCGCCCTGAGCGAAGCGAGTGCCGGCAGGAGATACCAAGCACCCAAGTTGATATGGGTGGGGAACAAAGTTCACTCTGTGATCGAAACGATCTCCCCGCGCACGCTCCCACTCTCAATAATCAGCCGGCCCAGGCTGATCGGCAGCTTGAACCGTCGCGGTCCCGCACTACCCGGATTGAAATAAAGCACGCCCTCACGCTTCTCCTGCTTGGGTACATGACTATGTCCGTAAATGACAACCCTGAATCCCGCCGCGGTCGGTTTCAGGTCGAGCTTCGCCAAGTCGTGAAGGACGTACAGGGAAACACCGCCGAACTCCACCGCCTCCGTCTCCGGCAACTTGCGCGCCCACGCCGCCTTGTCGACATTGCCGCGAACGGCCCTCACAGGCGCAATTTCTCGAAGCTGCTCGAGAATCTCAGGCGCCCCGACGTCCCCCGCATGGATGATCTGCTTCGACCCGCGCAGAGCCTCCAAAGCTCCAGGTCGAAGCAAGCCATGCGTGTCGGAGATAACCCCGATCAAAATACGGATAGTCCTCTCTCGGAAATCGGGTGCCCCACGTTTCGATTTTGAAACATTGGGTTTTTGCCTCGTCAATTTTAAAACGTGAGGGTTGCCTCAGTTCCGCTCCATAAGCTTGTTCATCTCGGCATGCGACGGCGCATCACGCAGAAAAGAATAAGTTCCGTCCATAGCAACTTCCGTGGCCAAACGCCGCAGCAAACCCATCGCCGCCCGCATCGGCCCCGACCCCAAGCTGATCCGCCGCACGCCCGCTCCCTTCAACTCCGCCACCGAGGGAGAACTCGGCACGGCAAGAATATTTACCGGGCAGTTCAGATCGGCAACAAACTGCCGGATGGTCGCAATATCCACAAGCCCGGGTACAAACAGGCAATCCGCGCGCGCATCACGATAGGCGCTCAGCCGCCGCAAAGCTTCGCCGTACCGGGTTGTCGCCTCGCCAATTTGCAGAAGGTATACATCCGTGCGCGCATTTATCACGAGCGGCACTCCGAGGCTTTTGCCCTGTTCGCGAATGGCGTGGATTCGTTCTACCTGTTCTTGCAGTTCGAAAAGCGGGCGAGCAGGGTCCCCAGTGGCATCCTCAAAATTCATGCCCACAGCGCCAGCCTCAATCACGCCCCGTGCCGTCCGCGCCGCATCCTCCGGCTTGCTTCCATATCCCGCCTCGACATCCGCGGTAACTGGCACGTTCACGGCCCTCGCGATATCCGCGATCACCGTCAGCATCCTCTCTGGTGGAATTTTCTGCCCATCAGGAAAGCCCTGCGCAAACGCTATGCCGGCGCTACTGGTCGCAATCGCCGGAAAGCCCGCGTCCTCCACAATGCGTGCACTGGCCACGTCCCACACATTGGCAAGCAACAGGACATCTCCTTCCGTGTGAAGCTTGCGGAAGACTTCTGCTTTTTCTTTTTGCTGAGGATTCGACATACGCCCGTTTTGGATGCCACTACCAGGTTCCATTCTTCATCTTTTCTATAACGTACCTACGCCGACCACGGCCCAACTTCCTCAACCAGGGCTGCCGAACGCGGCTGGCCCTACATCCTGTTTCCCAACGAATTGCTAGAATAAACACACGTCGCAAGATCCTCTGGGGCGATCGCTTTCATGCAATTTACCGAACAATTCGACGTAGTTGTCGTCGGCGCCGGTCATGCCGGGTGCGAGGCCGCCATGGCTTCCGCGCGCATGGGCCTGAAGACTGCGCTATACACTCTGAACGTCGATCTTATCGCGCAGATGTCCTGCAATCCTGCCATCGGAGGCATTGCGAAGGGTCATTTGGTCCGCGAAGTCGATGCTCTCGGCGGCATCATGGGCGAGATCACTGACGCCGTCGGCATTCAGTTTCGATTGCTGAATACTTCCCGCGGCCCCGCCGTCTGGTCTCCCCGCGCCCAATGCGACAAGCAGGCCTATCGCCTCAAAATGCGCGAGGTCCTCGAATCCCAGCCCAACCTGAAAATCAAGCAGGCCGAAGTCGCAGATCTGATCACAGGGCAGGTTTCGGGTGTCGAGTTTCAAGTTTCCGGACAAGCACAAGATGATGGCGAAGCAACCTCTCGAAACTCGAAACCTGAAACTCGAAACCGTGTACTTGGCGTCAAACTCCGCGACGGACGCACCGTCGGCACCCAAGCCGTCATCATCACCACCGGAACATTCCTCAACGGCCTGATCCACTG
>JAICJP010000185.1 GCA_025928375.1 Candidatus Sulfotelmatobacter sp. | reverse complement strand
CGGTTGCCGTAGCGCTCCGTAATTTTCTTGAGATCGGCCAGAAAAAAGACATCCACCGCCGCATCTGCCGGCAACTGCTGTTCGAGGCCGAGGTAACCCGCCTTGTCGCGGAACTCGCCCGGCTTCAGCAGTTCAAGCGATTTTTTATCCCAGTGGTAAACGTAAGCGCCGGGCTCCAGTCCTACGACATGGTTGACGATCAGGTACAAATCATTGAGATGACTCCCGAAGGGATGGAGAAAGTCCGCGGGAATTCCGCGGGTGGCGCGGTCGAGGATAAGAGAAAGCTGGGGTTGCGTGATGGGATCGCGCACGAAGAGCCTGCTGGAACCGCGCCGCGAAATTACTTTCTCAATCGTGTCCTTCGGGACTTTCGAATCATCGGGTAGTTTCAGGCGGCGGGCGCTGATCTTCGGGTCCGGCATTTTCTGGAGCGGAGTTTTGCCGCGCCAAGCACCGACTTCTTCTGCGGAGTCCAGTGAAGAGGCTTCATGCATTCTTCGCATAGCCGGATAATCCACCTCTTCCGAAGAGTAAGGCACGGTGGGCAAATCCAGAGGAGGAACTGCCGGGGCAGCGTGAGAAATGGATTCCTGGTATCCGATCGGAATAATGGAGAACGACACTTCGCGATTGGTGTCGAGACTCAGCAAGGCGTTTACCTGAGAGTCGATGAACCCGGTGACGATGTGCGCGGGAAGTTTCAGCGAGTGTGCGACTGCGAGCAGGTTGGCGAGGATCGTGCCATTGTCCCAGCCGAAATGACGATAAGTGCGGGAGCGGTATTTCCAGGCGTTCCGCCAATATGTGCCCGAGCAAATGATGATGACCGGGGCATGGGCTACGGCTGGGTGGTTGGCGGTAGCCTCAACCACAACTTGGCGGAAATCACCGGAGCGAAGCTGGCGCAATCCGAATTCTGCAGCTCCAAAGTGATACACGCCCGCCGAAAGCGGGGGTGAGTTTGCGCTCTTCAAATCCGCGCAGACCACGTAGAGTTCGATTTCGTAGAGCGCGCCCGTACATGCGGCTGCGCGAAAGAACATTTCACCTTGCTCGAATTTCTTGCTGCGCGTCACCCCGGCGGAGAAGAAGAGGAGCTGAGCCAGAGTTTCCAAATCAGGGATTGCCTCTTGCGTAGAAGAAGATTCCGCAGCCGCAATCGCGGCGAGAGCGGGAACCGAAGTCTCGCGGAAATCGCGGGGCAGTCGATTCACTTCGAGTGTAGGGTAAATCTTGAACAGGAGCGGCTTGTTCTTCCAGTCGAGGGAATGGGGATTCGTTCGCAACCCGACATAGGAGTGCTTGGTGCCGCTGTGATACTGCCAAGTCGCGTCGAGATTCTGATTCTGGCTCAAGAATGCAATGCTCCTTGGGGCGAGAGTCGGTTAGCGGTAAGCAGCGGGCGGCAATCCGGTGATGCGGATTCCGGAGTGTCCTTTGTGGCGCATATTCAGGCCAACTAGCAGGGCCGTAATCTGCTCGACAATACGCGCGTTCTCCAGCTTGCCGGCATCAATGGGACGGATGCCCGGAATCTTGGCGGCCAGTTCGCAAGTGAGTCGAGCTGCATCCGAGTCGTCGCTACAAACGATCACGTCACAGTCGAGAGGATTGTCTCCTCCCATCAAATCTGCCGAAACATTATGAAACGCGGCCACGACGCTAACGTCTTTGGGCACAAGTTCCGCGGCCTGCTCGGCGGCAGAACCCTGCCACACGCCGAGAGTGCGTGATGCTCGTCCGCCAACCTCTGCGGCTAGAGGGACAGTGGCATCGATGAGAATACTCCCGGCGGTGATCGAGGGCTTAAGGCGTTTAATCAGGGAAGCCTGGCCGGCAAACGGAACCGTTAGCATCAGAATGTCGGCCGCTGCACAAGCGGCACTGTTGTCCATGCCGCTGACGCGCGCTGTTTCTCCCACGCGCCCCTTAATGGAGGCGGCGGCCTGAACTGCCCGGTTCTCCTCGCGCGATCCAATAATGACTGTCTCCCCCGCTCGCACCCAGCGCAGTGCCAGCCCCATGCCGGCAGGCCCGGTGCCGCCAATGATTGCGATCGGACGGGCTGGCTGGTCGGCGGGCACGCTCATGCGAATTCCGCCTCGGGCGTTTGTTCGAGGGTGAATTCATCCACAGGAGCTTTGATATTGATGCGCGAATACGCGGTGTTGCGCTCGGCCGGTATGCGGCCAGCCTCGAGAATGAGCAACTGAAAATCTTCCGGGCTGGTGTATTGCCCTGCAGTGGCTCCGGCCTCGCGCGAGATGTTCTCTTCCATCAGCGTCCCGCCGTAGTCGTTGGCGCCCGCGTGCAGGCAAAGCTGCGAAAGCTGCCGGTTCAGCTTCACCCACGAGACCTGGAGGTTATTGATCGATCCTGCAAGCAGGATTCGGGCCAGCGCATGAACTTTCAAATGTTCGGCGAGAGTGGGACCGGAACGCGCCAGGCCTTGATGAAACAGCAATGTGTTCTGATGCACGAATCCCAGGGGCACGAATTCGGTGAAGCCGCCGGTTTCGGATTGAATGTCGCGCAGCAGGCGCATCTGGCGAACCCAGTGTTCGGGGGTTTCCGCGTGCCCGTACATTAACGTAGAGGTGCTGCGAATGCCGCAACGGTGCGCGCTGCGGATGATTTCAATCCATTGTGCGGTGGAAAGCTTGTTGGCGGATAAGATGTGTCGGATTTCGTCGTCCAGAATTTCCGCCGCGGTTCCCGGCAGTGTGCCCAGACCGTTGTCGCGCAGCATGGAAAGATAATCCGGCAGCGGCATCCCCGTAAGTTCGACGCCGTAGGCGATCTCCATGGGCGAGAAGGCGTGAATGTGCATCAGCGGGACTGCGTTTTTTACGGCGCGCAGGATGTCGCGGTAGTAGAACTTCGGCAGATCGCGAGGAAGGCCGCCTTGGATGCAGACTTCAGTCGCGCCCAAGTCCCACGCTTCTGCCGCCTTGCGGGCCATATCGTCGAGGCTGTGGAAGTACGTGTCGGCTTCGCGCGGGCCGCGGCTGAAGGCGCAGAATTTGCATCCCACAAAACAGATGTTGGTGAAATTGATATTCCGGTTGACGACGTAGGTGACGATGTTGCCTACGAGTTCGGCCCGCAGCATATTGGCCGCGACTAGCAGGCCCAGAAGATCATCGCCCTTAGAGTTCGCGAGGGCGTACGAATCCGCTAGTGAAAGAGCCGCAGCGTTCTGGGTTTCCAGAACTCTCTCCAGAGATGAGCGCACGGGCGTGCTCAGACGGGGAGCAATGTCGGACCAATCGAGCGAGGGAAAATTTTCCAGTTCGGAGGGTGCAAGTTCGCGGTGCATTTTCTCTCCGTCGACGTGGCTTGCTGCGCTTGCCGGCGGATTTCAGCTTGGCTAGCGAGACGTTGCAAGCAACGTCTCTACAGTGTAGCGGAAGTTAGCGGAACAGGTCCGCCGACGCCGGACGCAGCAGGTCTAAGATGCGGGCCTCGCCTGCTTGGTACGGAAAACCTCGCACGATACATGCGGGGGCGCGATTCAGCTTGCCGCAGACCAAGCCGGCGGCGCAGGCCAATTCGTCGGCAATTGCCTCCACGCTCGCTTTGAGCTTGTAGCCGTGAGGATCGGTTCGTCCGCGATCATCGCGCAACGGTTTCATTCCAGCGATCCCAATGGCAAATTCGGTCAAGCCTTCGCGCCACGGGCGCCCGAAGCTATCGGTGATTATCACCGGGATGGCGATGCCCGTTTGCTTCTTCAATTCCCGGTGAATCCGTTGGGCAGAACGGTCGGGATCTTCAGGCAGCAGGAGCGCGTGGCGGCCTCCGTCAATGTTGGAAACATCGATTCCGCTGTTGGCGCAGAGAAAACCGTGGCGAGTCTCTGTGATCAGGACGCCGTTTTTGCGGCGGATCACGGAACGGCTTTCGCGCAGAGCTAGTTCGATGACGCGGGGATCGAGGGCGTATTGCTTGGCCCAAGAGACGGATTCGGAGGAGGGAGTGATGGTCGCTAAATTGATGAGCTGACCTTCGGCCTTAGAGATGATTTTATGTTTGATGACCACAATGTCGCCGAGTTGGATTTGGTGTCCATTGTGCTGCAAGGCCTCGAGTAGCGTGTCAGGGATGTCGGCACCAGGATGGATTTCGTCTTCAATAATGATTGGGATGAGGCGAATTTCGAGGGATTTGGAGGGCGGGATTGTCTTCCGCCCCGCTGGGGCTGATCCGCGTGGCGCTGCGGACCCACGGCTTGCGCCGTGGGCTGCATTCTTTGGCCGCTTTGCGGCTCGCTTTTTAGGCGCTTTGCGCGGCATCTTCAATTTAGGCCTTCCGGCTCCTAAACAGGCGACGGCATCTTGCCTATTCGAACATATTCGCGCGCGAGTAGTTGGGCGCGCGTGTTGCCGGGGAGTGCGATTAGTTGGTGCAGGTCTTCGGGATTGTCGATGTCCACGGCAATTCCGGGCAA
The DNA here is from genome assembly GCA_025928375.1 of Candidatus Sulfotelmatobacter sp. GTDB lineage: Bacteria > Acidobacteriota > Terriglobia > Terriglobales > Acidobacteriaceae > Sulfotelmatobacter. Next base: position 4,182 of record JAICJP010000185.1, on the reverse strand, counting down.
GTTTAGTATTACGCATGGCTGGCCTGTGGCTTGAGCCGCTGCGTGGTGTGGCTTGAAGCTGTTATTTCCGAAACGGAGCGGGAATAGATTTGCGGGGCGCCGGAAGGCGGCGTTCGTACCACGTCCATCTCCAGCAGGAACCAGGACCGTTCCTTCGGCTGGGGCCTGCTTGTAAATTTCTTCGAGTTCCCAAGGCTTGATCAGCGGGATGTCCGCGGGAATCACTAGCGTACTGTCTTCCCCGCGCTCGACACAGACCTGCGTGGCGATTTCGATCGCGCCAGTTTCTCCCGGGTTCTCCGGGTCGGGAATGATCTCGAACTTGTATTCGGTCGCAAGTTGGGTAGCGTAGGCATCGCTGGTCACAATGCCGACGGAAGGACGATCCTTCCACTCGTACAAGGCACTGAGCACGTCGTGCAGCATTGCCTGGGCTAATCTCGTTCTGGAGTCTTGAGCAAGGATGGAGGCAAGGCGTTGTTTTGCCCCGGAAGTGTTTTTTATGGGAACCAGGATCACGGCTGCGAGTCCACTTGGGGGACGGGAGCGGCAGGCGTTTTGTCCTTCAGAAGGTCGGGCGAGATCAGGGACAGAACCTCGCGGGCCAGCGCGGCCTTATCCTCGGCAGTGCGCATGACGGTTTGCGTGCAGTGCACGCGCAAGCCGCTCTGGCGCAACATGTCGGCGGCACGGGCATCGCGCGTATCGCACACCAGGAGGTCGAGAAAATCTTCGTAGGCGTGCGCGACTCCCGCAATCGAACAAGGAAGGCCTTGCGCCTGCATCAGTATGCCGGCGGGTCCGGCGACGGGTGCATTACCCACGATCGGACTGATGGCGGCAATCTTCGGCTTGGCGATTCTGGCTTTGGCCTGCAGCAGCGCATTGTGAATTCCGGGCACCGCGAGGATCGGGCCGATGCTGGTGATGGGGTTGCTGGGCGCAATGATCACGGCGTCGGCGGAGGTGATGGCGTCGACCACTCCGGGCGCGGGTTCGGCATCGGAGGCTCCGGCGAAGCGCACTGAATTCACCGGGTCCTGATACCAACGTTGCACGAAATACTCTTCGAAACTCAGTTCGCCGATGGGAGTGTCGACCCGGGTCTCCACGCGCGAGTTGCTCATGGGCAGGATACGGGCTCTCACTCCCAATTTCTGCGAGATTACGGCAGTAGCTTCCGAAAGAGTCTTGCCTTCGGCCAGCAAGCGCGAGCGGAGCAGATGCATCGCCAGATCGCGGTCGCCGGTGTGGAACCACGTGGGCTCGCCGAGTTGTCCCATGGCTTGCAGGCAGAGAAAGGTGTCGCCTTTCACGCCCCAGCCGCGCTCCCGGCTCAACATCCCGGAAAGCACGTAAGTGATCGAATCGATATCAGGAGAAACGTACAGGCCCCACCACAGAAGATCGTCTCCGGTGTTGACGACGAGGGTGATTTCTTCCGCTGGCATCACCTGGCGAAGACCGTCAACGAATTTCGCGCCTCCAGTGCCGCCGCTCAGGACGCAGATCATGCGGCCCTCCGGGCGAGACCATCCTCCGCCGTACAGTTGCGCAGTTTCTCGGCGAGCAGGCCCGGTTTGGACAAGACTGCAGGAATAAATTCCGGATACACCGGAAGACGCTGCTGCAGCTGGAATCCTTTGGCCTCAGTGCGCAATCGCAATTGCTCCAAATGCGGCCAGGGCCTCTCGGGATTGATGAAGTCTGGGGTCAGCGGCGAAATGCCTCCCCAATCGTTGATACCTGCATCCATCAAATCATCATAGTAAGGCGCGGAGAGATTGGGAGGAGCCTGAATATTGACGTTCGGCAGTAGCAAGCGAGCTACTGCCACGGTGCGCAGCATCTCGCCATGGGGAGGTTCAGGCCAGTGCGCCATCGGAATGGTTGGTTTGACGCGGAAATTCTGCACGATCACTTCCTGAATATGGCCGTAGCGCTCGTGCAAGTCCCGGATGGCGAGCAAGGTATCGACACGGTCCGGGGAGGATTCGCCGATGCCGATTAACAGCCCGGTGGTGAACGGAACGCCTTGTTTGCCGGCCTGTTCGATGGTGCGAAGGCGCTTGGCCGGGACCTTGTCGGGTGCATTGTCGTGGGCTCTACCTGGCCCGAGTAAATCGGCATTGGTGGTCTCAAGCATCAGGCCCATGCTGGGGGAAACCGCGGCCAGACGCGAAATCCATTCAGCGCTGAGCAGGCCGGGATTGGGATGCGGCAGGAGGCGCGTCTCGCGCAGAATCACCTCACACATTGCTTCCAAATAATGCAGCGTGGATTTGTAGCCCAATCGGCGCAAGCTTTGGCGCATCTCGGGAAACAGGAGTTCGGGCTTGTCTCCAAGGCTGAATAGCGCCTCGGTGCATCCGAGCTTTTCGCCGGCACGGGCAACAGAGAGAACTTCATCCGGAGTCATGGTGTGTGCGCCGGGATCGCCGGGATCGCGGCGAAACGTACAATATCCGCAATAATCGCGGCAAAGATTGGTCAGGGGAATGAAAACCTTGCGCGAGTAGGTGATGACGCCGGGCTTGAAGCGCTCCTTGGCGGCGCGCGCCGCAGCCAGCAAGCTGGGCAGGTCCCCATCGGGGCAGGTAATCAGGCGGAGAGCCAAGTTCCGGGAAACTGGAACGGCCGACTGGACTTCACCTAGCGCACAAGCAGGCACAGAGCTGCCCTGCGGAGTCGCGTCGGCGCTGGTTCTGAGAGGCACTTGAATCGAATGATACAACGGTACGGCATGGTAATGTAGGCGGTTGCTGGCGTCTCCGTAGAGACGTAGCGGGCTACGTCTTGGCAGCGGAATCCGGAGCGTTGAAGAAAGAGATGCGACAAGAGAGACGTTGCAAGCAACGTCTCTACGAAATGACTATTAATTCTGCGGATTTTCGCAAGGCGATGGGGGCATTTGCCACCGGGGTCACGATCATTACGGTCGATCTCGATGGAGAAGTGCACGGCATGACGGCGAACGCATTTGCCTCGGTGTCGCTCGATCCTATGCTGGTGCTGGTGTGCGTCGACCACAGTACGCGGACACACGCGCATCTGCACGCGAAGAAGCGTTTTGGGGTGAATGTGCTCTGCGAGGACCAGCGGGCGATTTCGGAATATTATGCCCGCCCGGAACGCACCCACGAAAACGCTGAATCCGAAGCGGGAGCGCGCTTCGATCGCACCCGGCACGGGACGCCGATTCTGCATGGTTCGTTGGCTTACCTGGAATGCCGTTTGCACTCCGCGCAGATCGCTGGCGATCACACCATCTTTATTGCCGAAGTGGAAGATGTGGTGGTTCAGGAGGGCGATCCATTGCTGTTTTTTCGCGGCAAATACCGGAAGGTCGGGGCGGAGATCGAAAGCTGATAAGCGGCCTGGTTAAATACACGGTGTCACTTTTGGGCGTTCCGGACATCCAATTGTTGCAGGCCTAAATCATCGAAATGGAGTTGATTCCTCGTGGAACAGACCGCAGAGAAGCTCAAAAAGACTGAAGCCGAGTGGAAACAGCAGCTCACGCCGGAGCAGTATCACGTGACCCGCGAAGCGGGTACCGAGTGCGCTTTTACCGGCAAGTATTGGGACAATCACGAAGCGGGCGCGTATCACTGCGTGTGCTGCGGGGCGCCGCTGTTCGATTCGCAGACCAAGTTCAACTCGGGGACGGGCTGGCCGAGTTTCTATAAGCCGTCTGCCGAAGGTGGGGTGGTCGAGCATCGAGACTCAACTTACGGAATGGTCCGCACCGAAGTTCGCTGTGCGAAGTGCGATGCTCATTTGGGGCACGTGTTTGAGGATGGGCCGGCGCCGACTGGCTTGCGATATTGCATGAATTCGGCGGCCCTGGATTTCAGGCCGGCGCAGAAGAAATAGGCTCGATTACCTCGAACTTGCAGGTTTTAGGAATGTCGCTCGTACAGCCGGAGGGCAAAAAAGAGCGCTACCGAGAGCCCTATCGTCGTGATCAGGAATATCCCAAAACCTGTGACTATGTCCGGCAACTCTGGAGCAAGGACTCCGTTCGAGAAGCGTATGGGGTCGCCCGGCAACACTCGAATTCCGTCTCGGAGGTATGCTTCCGTGCCGTAGACCCAACAGACCAGAACAGTGTTGCGAATCGGCCAGGCGATAAAAATAACGAAGGCGGCGAGGGAGAACACCCAGCCTGATTGAAACCGG
>JAICJP010000450.1 GCA_025928375.1 Candidatus Sulfotelmatobacter sp. | reverse complement strand
TCATCCATCTCTCGCAGCTGAGTGCGACCTTGATCGTGAAGAGTGATCCTCCCGGCGCCAGCATTTACATCGATAGCAAAGATGCCGGCTCAAAAACTCCAGCACAAATCAGCGTCCCAAAAGGCCAGCATCTCGTGCTCGTGCGCAAAGAAGGCTTCCTCGACGAGACGATGAATATGCAATTCATTCTCGGCCAGACCTTCAACTTCTCACCAACTCTGCGCGCGCTCGGCAATGTCGAGAACATGAAGACGGTCGGCAAAATGTCCAAATTGTTTGGCAAGAAAGGACAAGCCGACCAGGGCACGGTCAGCATTCATACGCAGCCCAAGGGCGCTCAGATCGCAATCAACCAGCACATGCTGGACAAGAGCGTCCCGGTCGACGTGATGCTTGATCCCGGCAACTACGTAGTCGACGTGACTGCCAGCGGCTACGCCCCCATCCACAAGGTCGTCACGGTAGAGAAGGGCAGCAAAGTCCTGGTCGACGACGTGATGCAGCAGCAATAATAATCACGTGGGACAGCCTCTTAGGCTGTCCCGCCCAAGCGACGCGAGGCGGCTCGCGCAAAAATCCCGGCCACAATCCCTGGCTCCAAGGCATCAATAACCAAGCATGCAGATCACCCTCTACACGGCCTTTTGGTGCCCCGACTGCCGCATCGCCAAGCGCTTCCTCGACAACCACCAACTCAACTATCAGGAGATCGACATCGAAACCACTCCCGGCGCCGCTCAGGAAGTCATCCGCCGCACCGGAAAGCGCGCCATTCCCCAGCTCGTCATAGACGGCGAATGGTTCCAGCCCTACCGCCCTGGAGAAGGTTTCCTCTACGAGGAAATGTCTGCACGCCTCGGCCTCACGCAATAACAACCCCCTGCGGGTAACGAGTCGCAAGAACTGCTTTTGTAACCCCCGTACATCCCCTTCGGTACCGTAGCGCGCCCGCCCGGAACAGGCGAAGATAGCCACTCGATACCAGTCACTCAGCCCTCGCGGAAACTCTGCAAGCGACTGAAAACGAGTGACTTGGCATCGCAAGCTGGCACGACCTTATGGCCGACACCCAGATCACCGATCCAGCCCCCTCCGACCCCGACCCCTCACAGGATTGCAAAGTCTGCGAGACGTGGCAGCAGGTGATCCAGGGCGTGCTCGGTGGCGTGCTCCTTCTTGGCGCCGTGATCATGGTTCGTCATTACGGTCCCAGTGCAGCCCAGTCAGCTCCACCGGAAGACCTGCAAAAAGAGGTTCACGAGCTCACTGCGCAGGTCGAGCAGTTGAAGCAAGATCAGGCCATGCCCGCGGTTGTGCTGAACCGTTACCGCGATTCCATCGGCTACATCTACGGCATCTACCAGGTCGGATTCCCCAACCATCATCCGGAAATCCGCGCTCGAGTCTCCGGTACCGGATTCCTGGTCGGCAACGGCCTGCTGGCTACCAACCGGCATGTTGCCGAGCCCTGGTACGGGGATTCCGAGGCGCAGAAGTTGATCGATGAAGGCGCCAGCGCCATGCTGGAGAACCTGGTCGTATTCTTTCCCGGATCTCCTACCGCGGTGCAATTGTCGCCGGCAGCCGTGTCACGAACTTCCGATCTCGCCGTGCTGCGCGTGGACGATTCCAATTCTGTTCGGAGCCTGCTCGCGTTGCCTCTGGCCAAGTCAGCCGGAGCCCCAGGCCAACTGGTTACGGTCATCGGTTACCCCATGGGGATTGCGGGTATGGTGGCAAAATCCCCCACAGGAATTTACGAACGCCTGGCGTACCGCCACAATGACATCAGTGCCGCCAGCGAACTCGCGGCTCTTTCGCTCATTCGCCCTTCCACGACCTGCGGACACCTGGGAGACGTGGTTGGCGATAAGCTGATCTACGATGCGCCTACAGCCCACGGCGGCAGCGGCGGGCCCGTCTTCAACACAAAGGGCGAAGTGATCGGCGTGAACTCCGCCTACATGGATGGCTTCACCGGCGGAACCTTGGGTGTTTCGGTCGATTCACTACGGCCTCTGTTGCAGCAAGCCCAACAGCGCTAATCCGTTCTCAACCGGCATCCGCTTCCTACTCTAAACAGCCATTTTTCCCCCTTGGCTCAACGTTTACGGGATCAACCCACGCGCCGACGCCTTCGTGAATGCCGGGAAGCGCCCCATGGGCTCGCCCGCCAGACGGCCCTTCATCGTCATCGATTCGTCTTTCGTGAACAGCAGGCTGCCCATTTCCATTCGCTGCAGCACCGCCTTCTTCCATACCGGGCACATGATCCCTTCATAGCTGTGAGCGTGTGTCCCCAGCAGCAGGTGCCCCAGCTCGTGCGCGGCCACTGCTCCGAGAAGCCGCTGTACACTGAACCCGCTTTCCATGGCGGCGATTTCGACTCGCCGCAAGAAGATATCAGCGTACTTGCCTTCGCCGCCTGGCCCGAGGAACGCAACTCCAAACACCAGTTCGGACGAGGTCTGTCCGTCGGCAACGATGCTCAATACAAATTCATTCGCTCCGGGAACGTGATGACACACCGGCGTCTGGGAACAGTCCACCCAGCGCAGGTGAATTCCAGATGCGGAGAATATCCGCGTAGCCTCTGCCTCCGAGTGGCTTATGACATCACGGGAAACTCTGGCGCGATTTAGCAGCAGGACAGTAATTTCAGCAGCCCCGCCTGTCTCGGCCGATGACCATCCGACCGCCGCCCATAACAAGACAAATAGCAGCCGTGCGCACGATTCAGTGAACCCCATTGCCTTCTACCCCGTATCTCTGGCAACGGTGGTTGAACCGGCCGCGTGCCTCAAGGCCCGACGGGTAATTCAGCAATGAAATCTGGGTAACGAGCTAAGCTGCCGAGCGTCAAATGCTTACAAGGCTGGGTGACATGGGGAACAATCGGGTAAGAGTGCTACCATCGGACGCGGTGCCACCCTTGAACGAGTCCGCGCAGCAGGTGATTCGCCGCTTCGGTGTCTTCGAACTCGATTTGAAGGCCGGGGAGTTGCGCCGGCACGGGCATAAGATCAAGCTGCAGGAACAGCCCTTCCAGGTGCTTTCACAACTTCTCGAAAAACCCGGCGAGGTCATCACCCGGGAAGAATTGCGGAACCGCCTCTGGCC
>JAICJP010000389.1 GCA_025928375.1 Candidatus Sulfotelmatobacter sp. | reverse complement strand
CGTACATTGGACGTCGGGCTCGGCCGTTTTTACGATTGGAGCGACATGCGCGAAGGCCGTCGGGTTGCGTTCCTCGGATCCGATGCGGCGAAGCAATTGTTTCCCGGGCGCAACCCGGTGGGCGAGACGATTTATCTCAACGACTTTCCTTTTACCGTGATTGGAGTGATGGCAAAGAAGAAGCAGGACTCCAGCTACGACGGATGGGACGTCAACAAAGTCTTTGTGCCGTTCACGGCCATGCGGCGCGACTTCCCCGACAAGCCTCCCGGCACCAATACCACTTTCGATCAGCTGCTGGTCACGCCGAAGTCGGTAGACCAGCATGAAGCCTGCAAGCGCGAAGTGCGGGTGGCGCTGGCTCGCATGCATCACTACGACCCCAATGACAAGGAAGCCTGCCCCATCTGGGACACGGTGAAGGAAGCGCAGGCTTTCAAAACCATGACTGACGGCATGAAGTTCTTCCTGGGCGCGGTGGGTATCGTGACTTTGCTGTTGGGCGGCATCGGCGTAATGAACGTCATGCTGGTCGCGGTGCGCGAGCGCACGCGCGAGATCGGTGTGCGCAAGGCCATCGGCGCGCCCTCGGGAACCATCCTGCGCCAGTTCTTTATTGAAGCATTGATCATTGCGCTGCTCAGCGGCGCGGTCGGCCTCGCAATCGCATTCGGATTCTGCGGCCTGGTCAACCTTCTGCCGATGCCGGACTTTTTCGCGGGCTTGGTTCCCAGTTGGAGTTCTGGCCTGACCGCAGCAGGTTTGCTGGGAGCGATTGCAGTAGGCGCCGCCCTGTATCCGGCGCGTCGCGCCGCATCGATCGATCCGATTGAGGCGTTGCGCTATGAAGCGGGAGGATAAGTTCGAGTTTCATGTTTCGAGTTTCATGTTTCAAGTTGCACAAGCACCGCGACAAGAGCTTGAAACAGAAACTCGAAACCTGAAACTGGAAACTTGAAATCCGAAACTCGATGTTAGTCGAAATCATTCTCGAAGCGTGGGTCGCGCTCAAACGCAATGTTACGCGCAGCCTGCTCACCATGCTCGGCATCGTGTGGGGCATTGCCACGGTCACGCTACTGATCGCCTACGGCAACAGCTTCCGTAGCATTCTGGTGCACGGGTTCGACGCCTTCGGCAAGAGCGTCGTCATTTGCTGGCCGCAGCAGACCAGCGAGCAACCCGGAGGACAGCGCGCCGGCAAGAAAGTAGTCATCGAGCAAGCCGACGTGGACATGGTCAAGGCCACCGTGCCCCTGGTGAGATATGTCTGCCGCGAAACCGTGCGCCGCCCTGCGATCTCCTATGGAGATCGCATGGTGGGCACCGCGCCGGTTCGCGGCGTATGTCCCGAATACGGCGAGATGCGCAACGAGGTGCCCTCCGAAGGCCGCTGGCTTAACGCCGAAGATGAGCTGGAGCGCCGCCGCGTGATCTTTCTCGGCGGACGCCTCAAGGAACAGCTCTTCAGCGGACGCCCCGCCGTCGGTGAGACCCTGCAGGTTGCGGGCGTGCGTTTTACCGTCGTCGGCGTGATGGCCCGAAAAATTCAACTCAGCAACTACTTCTCCAGCGACGATGAATCTTCATGGATCCCGTATTCCACTGCGGGAGACCTTTGGAACACGCGTTACGCCGCCGTTATGCTCTTTCAACCCATCGCACCTCAATTTGAAAAGAAGGCGATGGCGCAAGTGCTGGCGGCCGTGGCCGCACGCCAGAATTTTTCGCCAACCGACCCCAAAGCCTTCCAGATGTTTGGCCGCGATGAATTTCGCCCCATCATTGACGGGCTGACGATTGGTCTTCAGGTTCTGCTGACATTTATCGGAACCCTCACGCTCGGGATTGGCGGAATTGGCGTGATGAACATCATGCTGGTCTCGGTGGATGAGCGCATCCGCGAGATCGGCCTGCGCCGGGCCCTGGGCGCGCGCAAGCGCCACATCAAGCTGCAATTCCTCGCCGAGACGCTGCTCATTATGGTGCTCGGCGGCGCCATAGGAGTGCTGCTCTCGTATTTCATCGCGTGGGCCGTCGGCACCTTGCCCATGATGGGCCCGCTGTTTGAAGACGAGTCCGGCCAAGGCGATATCCACCTGCGAATCTCGATGATGACGATCCTCGTCTCCAGTGCGGTCTTGCTGCTGGTAGGAGTAATTAGCGGCCTGGTGCCAGCCCTGCGCGCCTCGAAACTAGACCCGGTAGAGGCCTTGCGCTACGAGTAAGAGGATGCGTAGATCGAATTGTCGGTGGAAGGTGGGGATTTTGGAGTCAGAGCCTTGACGTCTCCCGACTCGAACTCCGTGCACCACCACAATCCATTTGCGCCCACCCTCACTTAGCAGTACCTTGCTGGTGAGGCGTCCTAGTCGAGGTGACACTTGCCCATCTCTGCCGTCGACACTATCTCTCTGGCGTTCCAGCACACCAAGCGTCAACTGGCGCAGCCGTTCCGCTTTGGCCAGTGGCTGCGCCTGGCTTTCGTAGGTTTGCTCGCCGGAGAATTGGGCTCGGGGAGCTGTAATTTCTCGTCGCCCTTTCGCGGAGGCCATCAGCCGGTTCCGGGTTTCCCCAAAATTGATCCGGCAATCCTTGCCGGATTGATCGCCGTCCTGATCGTTACCGGAATCATTTTGTTTGTGATCTTTACGTACATCAACAGCGTGATGCGCTTCATTCTGTTCGACAGCGTGCTCACCCGCGAATGCCGCATTCGCGCGGGATGGAGCCGCAGGCAGGACGCGGGCTGGAAATTTTTCCTGTGGCAGCTGGGCCTGATGTTTTTCGTTTTCGGCGCAATGGTGATCCTGGTCGGAATCCCTGCCCTGATTGCCTTCGCCAACGGTTGGTTCAGGGCTCCGAAGGAGCATGTACCGGCGCTGGTTCTCACCGGAATTGTGGTCGTCGGTGTCCTTCTAGTGGCAGGGCTGGCAATGGCGGTGGTGCACGCTTTCACAAAGGATTTCGTGGTCCCGCAAATGGCGCTCGAAGGCGTTGGAGCCATCGAAGGCTGGCGCCGGCTCTGGCCCATGATCGAGCAGGAACTGGGTGGCTACGCCGTATATGCGGTGATGAAAGTCTTGCTGGCGATTGCTGCCGGCATTCTCGTAGGCATCGCCAGCTTCCTGCTGGTCGTGGTGCTCGCCATCCCCGCAGTCGCCATGGTGCTGGTTGCGGTCACGGCTGGAAAGACCGCCGGCCTCACGTGGAATGTTTTCACCATCACCATCGCGGTAGTCATTGCGTGCGTCTTGCTGGCAATCGTCATGTTCCTGGTCTCGCTGCTCTCGGTTCCGGTGATCGTGTTTTTCCCGGCGTACGCGATGTACTTCTTTGCCGCGCGTTACCGCCAGCTTGCGTTGGCGCTATACCCGCCGCAAGCACCCCCCTTCCCGGCGGGAGGAAGCATACCGCCCCCCGAGCCCCCTCCATTCACGCCCAATCCGGCGCCCGCGGGCTAACGAGAACCACGTGTAACCGGGAGCAGATAGAGGGTGGCAGGAGTCTCTTAAGAATTCCTCGCCCGGTTCTTGATCCAGATCGGCGTGCCTACAAAGCCGAACGCGTCCCTAATCTGATTTTCCAGGAACCGCTGGTAGGAGAAGTGAAGCTTCACGTCGCGATTGGTGAAGAGCACGAACGTCGGCGGCCCCACCGACGCCTGCGTCATATACAGAATCTTTACTCGCTGGCGCATGGGGACAGAAGCCCGCTCGAAATCCACATGCTCCAGAAAACGATTCATGTCCGACGTGCCGATTCGCTTCCTGCGCTCGGTGGCCACCTGTTCCAACAAAGGAAAAATCTTTTCGGTTCCGGCCCCCGTCTCAGCTGAGATGAATACCACCGGCGCGTAGTTCAGAAACTTGAGTTCGTACCGCAGCCGCTGCTCATAAGCGGCGCGATCTCCCGGACGCTTGCTCTCGCGCATGCGCTCAGCTTTGGTCGGACGCCCCTCTTTCTTCTGCCCGCTGATCATCAGATCCCACTTATTCACCACGATGATGGTGGAGCGCCCGCTCTCGTGCGCATATCCCGCGATGGACGCATCGAGTTGGCTCACCCCTTCGGTGGCGTCGATGACCAGCAACGCAATGTCAGCCGCCTCCAGATGCTTGCGCGCCATCACCACCGAAAGCTTTTCCGCCATCAAATGAGTTTTTCCCTTGCGGCGAATGCCCGCCGTGTCGATAAACCGAAAGCGCCGTCCATCGCGCTCCACAACTTCGTCCACGGCATCGCGCGT
>JAICJP010000073.1 GCA_025928375.1 Candidatus Sulfotelmatobacter sp. | reverse complement strand
CTCCTCCGCCGGGCAGGCGCAGATCGAGCAGAACTGCATCGAAATTCTGAGCATCCAAAGCACGGAATGCCTGCTCGGCCGAATCGGCCATGTAAGCCGAATAGCCCAATGAGATGGCAACTTCCCGGCAGGCTTCGCGAACGGCCCGTTCGTCATCCACGATTAAAAGGTTCAGGAAATTTGCCGGTTCAATTTGCGGGGCGGTATTGATAGGCATCAGTGCTGCAGACGTCATGGCCATGGCGAATCAGTCCTCTTCTTGAGATGAAAGTACTTCCCGATTTATGGGGGTATAAACTTGTGAGTTGCTCGCCTCTTCGGTTTCGGCCGGCGCAGCGAGAGGAAGCAGTACGCTCACTCGCGTGCCCTGGGCGGGTTCGCTGCTGACGTGGATCAGGCCGCCGTTCGAAATCACAATCTCGTGTACCGTCGCTAATCCCAGCCCCGTTCCCTTGCCGCCTTTGGTGGTAAAGAAAGGCTCAAATAAATGGGCCCGGGTGGCCTGGTCTATGCCGCAGCCGTTGTCTTGCACCGAAAAAAGAGCGCACGGCAATGATGTTTCGGTAGCTCGACCCAGCGCTGATTCGGTCAACGCCTGCAATTTGCAGTTGCGAGTTTCAACCGTGATCTGTCCTCCGCCTGGCATAGCATCCCGAGCGTTCAGCACCAGATTGAGCAGGATCTGTTGAGCCTGCGTTGCGTCCAGCCTGGTTGCTCCCAGGTGTGGATCAAGACGAAACTGCAGGTGGATGTCTTGTCCGACCAGACGCTCCAGCAGGTTGCGCATGCCCTGGGCGACCTCATTCAGCGAAAGGAGCGGTCGCCCAGGGCCCTGTGGGCGCGTGATCGCCAGCAATTGCTTTACAAGACCGCTCGCCTGCAGAGCCGCTTTGCGAACTTCTTCAGCATATTTGCGGGCTGCATGGCTCGAATCCAGGCTTGCCATCAGCAGATCGCAATAGAGCAGCACACCCGTAAGAACGTTGTTGAAATCATGCGCAACTCCGCCCGCCAGTCTTCCCAAGGACTCCAGTCTTGCTGCCTGCTGCAGACGTTCTTGGAGTTCGGGAGAGCGCCGGATTTCTTCAACCATAGCCAACACGGACCCAGCTTCGCCATTTCTAGCCGGGACTCTCCATAGGGTCCAGCGTAGCGAGGAGTTGTTCGTAATATCACTGTTACGAGCGAACTGCACGGTGTCGCGCTTGCCATCAAGCAGGCTCAAGAGCTCTTGTTCGGCTTCCCTGCTGTCCCGGACAGCAATGAGATCGACTAAGTTCGGCTCCTCCCCGGTCTGAAGTGGCAAGGGCAGAATTCGTTGCAGAGCCGGATTAATCGCTATTACCTGTCCCGAAAGGCGGCACTGGGCCAAACCGACTGGGGCCTGCTCGAAAAAGGAATTGAATTCCGTTTGGGGAGGTTCCCACGCCCAGGTGATTTCGGTGATTGCACTCATGGATTCACTCTGCTCGGAATCAAAGTCGGAAGGAAGCGCGAATTGGGCTGATTCCGACCTTGGTTTTCCCAAAATGGGACGGATAACAGCGACCTCTGCTCCAGTTCCGAACCCAACTATAGACAGACAAAGTTGTGCCAGCGAAGGGCAGATGTCACCAAAAACAGAAATTGTCCTGTGGAAAACTCGGGAATGGACCTCAGCGGGTAACGGGGACTGGCGCTGTGGAAGTGTCAGCAGTCTCCGCCAAACGGAAAGTAAGCCGACGGCCCTGCTCCAGATGAATGACGGAGATGGGTTGATTGCCCAAGGGAGCCTCACGTGCGAACAGGCTGGCGGTTTGCACCGGGACCCGGCGATCTCCAATGTCCACTGACTGGAGAGCCAGCCGTACGTACCCGCGATTCGGCTTGATTCTCGAGGTTTGAGCGGACTCTACGCGTCCTGCTACATTGGCGCCTTTAGGAATGATGATGTTGCCGTCCATCACGACAGGTTGCTCGACCACGGCTTCGAAGGAACCCTCTGAAGGCGAAGTACTCGCGTAAACCGACGTCTTCAGCCGAACAGTAAGTAGAGTGCCCGCTGGCAGTTTTTGAAGAGTTCCGCGGAAGTCGTTCGCGATTGCCGACCGGCGCCCTGCCGGCCAGTGAACGCCGGTTCGCGAAAGTTCGGGGGCGCTCTGGTCGCTCGCGGGTTGCAGGGAACTGGCGGGCAACTCAGTCTGAGCTGAGTTGGGGTCGCCCGGAATCACATCGGGCCGAGAGCAGCCAAAAGCGGCAAACAGCATCGAGAAGGCGCACGCAGCCAGTGCGGCACGCCATCCTCGGGTAGATATGATCCCCTTGCCCATTCCCTCTTCCATGGCAAGCCGAATACCAGACAGAATGCCAAGGATTCATAGAGATAGCGATAGCAGCCAGGGATACTCCATGTAGATTTTTCACGTCGAACCGTCTTTCCGGGAGGCACAAAAAATGGCGGAGGCCGTATCGAGCCTCCGCCTTAGAGGGAACAGCTGAGAATTCTGAGCCGTACTACGGTTTCTTCGTCGCTTTCTTCGGACTCCGCTTCACAGGCGCTTTCTTGGGCGCTTCGCGGCCGCCGATCAAGCTTAATGCATCGGTGGAGTTGAACGGGAACTGGCGAACTGACGTTTCCGCCTGCCCCGCGGAGTTCAATGTGACGTCCACACGGCGATTGCTGGCCATGCGGATCACGGCGATCCTGGCGAGAGCTCGTTTCCGCTCTTCCGTCGTCAGGTCCGGGTTTTGCTCAATGGACTGCTTCACTTCGTCGGTGGAGAGATTATGTTCCTTACCGAGCGCCTTGGTGTCGATCGCCGACTCGGGAACACCATTCTCGACCAGGAAGCCTTTGACTCGGGCCACACGACGTTCCGTAAGCGCCTGGTTAAAGGCAGCACTGCCGCGATGGTCGGCGTGACCTTCCAGGGTGATGTGCGCGTCGGGCTTGGCCTGCAGGTACTTCTTGAAGTCAGTGGCCATGGTCAGCAGGATTTTCTGTTGTGAGGGCAGCAATCCTGCATTCGGATCCTTCGGGGTGGGCTGCCCAGTCGGGAAGTAAACGCTGTGCAAAGCCAACCGCGCCTCCAGGGCTTTATCCACCGGCGGCGGAGGAGGATTCTGAATGGTGACTTGCGTGGACGCTTGCCCGGTCAGGTTACGGGAGTCCGTACACGTCGCGGTCACGGTCACAGGCCCAGGTGGCAAGTCGGCGGTGTTTAGAGTAGCCGTATTGCCGGATCCAGTAACGGTGCCGGAGGTGGAAGTCCAATTCGCCACGGAGACGGGTACGCCATCGGGACTGGTGCAATTCGCTGTCAAGCTCACCGTGCCGCCTGGCGTGAGTTCGTTGGGGGTTGCGGACATCGACATCGTGGGCGGATTCTTGGGTGGCAGCGGCTTTACGGTGTAGTTCGCGCTGCAACTTGCCTCGTTGTTGGCCTTCGCCTTCGGATCGGTTACGTGCGCAGTGACCGTATAGTTTCCGGGGGCCACGTTGTTGGTATCGATGGTTGCGGAGGTCTCTTTCCCGGTGACCTGCCCGCCATTCCCGCTCCAGGCATAGTTCACGGTGTGCTTCGGATTGAAATTGCTTGCCGTAACGCTCGCGGTCACCGGTTCTCCGACCATTACTTCGGTCGGCTGCACCGAACAAGCAGCGGTGGGAGTGAGCGCCGGCGCACCTCCCCAGCTGAAGACCACGCCCGTACCCAAGCGGGCGCCATTGAGCGTGGGCCGCCGCAAGTCAGGAAACTCGGGAGCCGCGTAGGAGGCATAGTTGTGGCGAGCGAAGACATAATTCGCTTCGAACACTCGCCAGGAAAAATTCTTGGTAAACGGCAAGTCCCAGCCGCCGCCCAGAATAGCTCCGATTCCGTTGGTGCCGTTGGGCAGTCCCTTCACGGAGAAACGGTTATAGCTGAGCAAAGCGTGCAGGAAGATATTCGAGCCCTCCGTGCGCCACATGAAGCGCGGCCCGGCAGAAAAGGTGCTTTCGTAGTTGCTGTTGCCCCAACTGTGCCCTAGATCGAATTCAGCTCCCCAATGGCGATCGAAGTTGTAAGTGAATGCTCCTCCGAACCCGGTCGACATATCCGGAACTTTGTAGGGAGTAGGATTGTTCGGATTGCCAAAGGGGGCCGGCACTGTCGCGCCGGGGTGCATCCACTGATAGCCAAGGTAAATGTCATACTTCGGAACGGTATCGCTCTGGGCAGAGGCAGAGGTGGAAAATACTATCATTGCGGCACTTACGGACAAGACAGCTGCGAATATTGCTCGCGCTCGCCCGCTTTTGCGAAGTTTCATGACGACCTCCAGACGTATTCATCCGATTGCTGCTGCAGCCCGGTGGCCGCGGGAATCGCAGCAATCTGATTGAGAAGTAGACCTGTTCTGTGGAACGCAGAATTCTATATTACGGAAGGGGAGAGAGAAAGCCGAGATAAGGGTATTGACGAGATAGGCACTTCCAGTGGTGCACTGTTGTCTCAAAATGAAACGTAATGTACAAGCCGGGCGTGCGGCCCGGTCCGGCACAGACCTTGTGCCGGTAGGGATGGCCGCGTATCTTGGAGTTCGATGCGCAGGCTAGTTCCCGCCCGCGGCAAGCACCTGCAGCCCGTACCGCCAACAAGCAGATGAGCCACGAAAAAATATTAATCGTCGAAGATGAAGAGAACGAACGCTCCGGCTTGGCCGAATTGGTGACCTCCTGGGGTTATCGCGTTGAAACGGCTGCAGACGGCACCGAAGGACTGGAAAAAGCTACCCAATGGGGTCCCTCGATAGTCGTCACCGACCTGAAGATGCCCCGCATGGGCGGCATTGAATTACTGGGCCATCTGGCCGAGCAAGCGCAGACGATTGCCGTCATTCTGGTCACAGCGCAAGGCACAATTGACAGCGCGGTACAGGCCATGCGCATGGGGGCCTACGATTACATCACCAAGCCAATCGACACCAACCGCCTGAAAATCATCCTTTCAAATGCGTCCGCGCTGCTGGGGACACGGGCGGAACTGGAGGCCACTCGTCGGCGGCTCCGCGACACCGGTTCGCTCGGTAAACTGAGCGGAGCCTCCCGCAAAATGCAGGAGATCTTCCGCCTCATTGAAATGGTGTCGCCGAGCACAGCCTCTGTCTTGATCACAGGCGCAAGCGGGACGGGTAAGGAACTGGTCGCCCGAACCATCCACGAACTCAGTCCGCGCAAGGATCGGCCGTTCGTAGCCATCAACTGTGCGGCGATTCCCGAAACCCTGATGGAAAGCGAAATCTTCGGCCACGAGAAGGGAGCGTTTACCGGGGCCCTGGAGCGCCGCACCGGGTGCTTCGAACTCGCCGAGGGCGGAACGCTCCTTCTGGATGAAATTGGCGAGATGCCGATCGGCACGCAAGCCAAACTTCTCCGCGTCCTGGAAGACCGGAAGCTTCGACGCCTAGGAAGCAAAGTGGAGACATCGGTGGATGTGCGGGTGCTGGCCGCCACCAACAAGATCCCCGACGAAGCTGTATCTCGGGGCGAATTGCGCAGCGATCTTTATTATCGACTAAACGTCTTCAATATCCACATGCCTCCGCTACGCGAGCACAAGGAGGACATTCCATCTCTCGTGCAATTGCTACTGGCGGAAATGAGTGGCAAGCACGGCCGCAAGGTGTCCGCCGTCAGCGAAGCGGTCCTGAACCAGTTCACCAGCTACTCCTGGCCGGGAAACGTACGTGAGCTACGTAATACGATCGAACGCGCAGTTATCGTCTGCGATTCCGGCGCGATCGAAACCAAGCATCTTCCTCCGGGATTCGGGCAGGCCCCGCTGCGGACCGCCGCCAACGATCCCGACGCTGTGCGGCTGGGCGTGGGGACTACCGTCGAGGAGGCAGAGAGAATGCTGATCCTGAAAACGCTGGAGGCGACCAGCAACAACAAGACCAGAGCCGCGGAGATTCTTGGCATCAGTCTCAAGACGCTGCACAATAAACTGAAAGAGTACGGCAGTTCTGCTGCGGAAGCCGGCAAAGAGGAAGTGCCCAGCAGTTAGCCTTTTTCTCACCTCGCGCCCATCATGCGACGTAAAACCATCATCGTGCTGGTCATCACCCTTATGGTGACAGTGCTGGTGTCGGCGTTCTCGTACTTATACATTTCTCAGATTCTGCGGCTGCGCATCGTCAGTGCTTATGAAACCGCGACGAGCCTGACGCATCAGTTGGCCTACGCGGCGGGAAACGCGGTGCCCGATTTCAGCAGCACGTCGGTGGATACCAGTGATCCCGCGGCGCTGCGGCGCGCTCTCGCAGATTACGTTCAGACCGACGTCAGCTTAAACAATTTGCTGCAGTCGATCCCGGGGGATTGGAGGTACATCTACTATGTAGCCGTAGTGGATACCACGGGCAAGGCGCTGCTCCATACCAATGCGGCGCTAGTCGGAAAGGTTGCCCCTCCGCATCCCGATTTTGAGCAGATTCTCAGGGCCAGATTCCGCGAGCAGATTCGCCTGGTGTTCAGCCCCGCAGCGGTATATGACGTCAGTTACCCCTTGGAACTCAATGGAGCTCCTTTTGGCACGATCCGAATCGGAGTACAAACCGTTTTTCTCAAGAGCGAGGTACAGGCGCGCCTTATGCGCTCCCTGTATATCTCCATTGCACTGATCTTCGTCTCGCTCTTTCTCGCTGCCGGCATTTCCAATCTTGCACTCGGGCCCTTGAAAGAAATCAGCCGCAACCTGGATAGCGTCACCGCCGGCGAGTCTCAATCCATTGCCGGGGATGAATCCCAACATGACGAGTACGGACTGGTAACGCTGAAGATTGCCAATCTTGGCCGGCAAATCCGCGACAGCCGCGAAATCTTTACCGCGCTCAAAGACAACGTTGATCAGCTCATGTCCAAGCTGCAAGACGGACTGATGCTGTTCGATCGCGATTCGCGCGTCGTGCTGGTGAGCGCTCCGCTGGAAGGCTTTTTGAATCGCCCCCGCCGAGAATTGCTGGGCCGCACGGTGCAGGATTTGTTCGATCGCAAATCTATGTTCGGATCTGCCTTGCTGAACGCTTTCGAACGAAAGCGTCCCATCTCGCAGCGTGAGTTCGAAACGGCGTCCGGAAAACGGGTTCAGCTTTCCCTTGATTTCGTGCAGGAAAAGACTTCACAGATTGGGGCTTTACTGATCATGCGCGATGCGGAATCCGTACGGCGCATCGGGGATGAGATTGAGATGTCTCGCCGTCTATCCGCCAGTGGACGACTAACGCGCGGCGTGGCGCATGAGGTAAAGAATCCTATCAACGCCATTGTTTTGCATCTTCAGCTGCTGCAGAACAAACTGGCGGAGCAGGAACCGGACACGCGCCGGCACGTCGACATCATCGACAGCGAGATTCGCCGGCTGGATCGTGTCATCCAGACGCTTGTGGATTTCACCCGCCCCCGCGACCTGCATATGGAAGAGATGGACCTGCGGCGCCTGCTGGACGATGTGGCTCTGCTGGCGGGCCCCGATGCCGAGCAACACGGCGTCAGCATTGAGCGGCACATGGACGAATCAGCGTTGCCGGTGAAAGTCGATTCTGACCTGATTAAGCAGGCATTCCTCAACGTCGTGATCAATGGCGTTCAGGCTATGCCGAATGGCGGCGTGCTCACAATTTCCGCTCACCGCGACAATGACGTCATCATCGCGGAGGTGCAGGATCAGGGAGCGGGAATTCCCAAGGAATTGCATGACAAAGTCTTCGAACTCTACTTCACGACTAAGAAAGAAGGGAGCGGCATCGGGCTGGCGCAAACCTATCAGATCCTGCAATGGCACTACGGCACGGTGGACTTCCAATCTGCCGAAACCACGGGCACCATCTTTCGCTTTCAAATCCCCGCCGTGGGGCCCCCACCTCAAGGTAATTCGGAGTACGAGGCGGATGCCGCCGCGTCTCATCGTGGAGATTAAGTCCGATCGCGCGGCAATTGGTATGGCAGGTGCCGGACAAAGGCGTAAGATGACTTAACCGCCACGCGGGATTCCTGTATGACTCTGGCCACAGTTTTCATCTTGTTGCCGTTTTTATCGGGTACGGCTACATCACCGCACGCTGCGCAGAGTACCGAAACCCAGACTTCCCAGCCGTCTGCCTCGCAGTCCCCGTCAGCACCTACAGATGCGGTGAAACCGGAGTCAATCAAACCTGCTTCCGGCTCGAAGAACGCTAATACGGCCTCTCGGCGAAGAAGAAAGAAACCCAAGGCCCTGCCCTGTCAAACTTCCTCGTCGCAGACTGCGGAGTCGAATTTTCCAGCACCACCCGCCCAAGCGTCTGCGACTCCGAGCCCCCCTAAGGACTGTCCACCACCCAAAATTATCGTGCGTCACGGCGGTTCCAAAGAACCCAGCATTCAGTTAGCGGGCGGACCCACCGCGGAGCAGGCAGCCCAACAGCGCAATGCCATTAACCAGGTACTGGGAGTTTCAGATCAGAACCTCAAGCGAGCGGCGGACATGCAGCTGAGTGCAGCCCAGCAGGATACCGTCTCCCAGACGCGACAGTTCATGCAGCAATCCAAAGCCGCCATGGCCGCTGGGGATTTCGAACGCGCCCGCACGCTTGCCTGGAAGGCGCAGCTGCTTTCTGAAGATTTGGCAAAACCAGAGAAGTAGCACCTTCGAGCCGAGAGGCTGAAGCCTAACACTACTTCCCTTTCGCGCGCGCGCTATTTACCTTCGTGAGTAGATCCTGGGACATGGCCTGCAGCGGCCCTGGAATTTTAACCGCCTCGGTCAGTACTTCACGCGCCTCGGTCAGCTTGTTCAGCTTGCCGTAGGCGAAACCCAGCCCGTAAAGAGCGCGAGCATACTGTTGCTCATCCTGTCCTTTGAGCAGTCCCGCAGCGGTCTTGAGCTCAGGAATCGCCGCTGTCGTTTTCTCCTGCTTCAGGTATGCCCACCCGATAGTGTTATGCGCCGCCCCCGCCGACAGCTTGCGGGACTTGTCGGCATCCGCAGCATCCGGCTTGGCGACTTCAATGGCTTTCTGAGCGTACGTGATTGCCTTGGCGGAACTGTTCGAGTCCGCGTAGTAGCTAGCCATCAGGAGCAATGCGGGGAGTGAATTCGGATTCGCAGCCAGCGTCTTTTCGCCAAATGACACCAGCCGGGTGGGATCATTCAACTGCCCGGGACCCAAGGTGTACAGGGCGTAATTTGAAACCTGATCACTGAATTTTGACTCCGGGTAGGCCGCCGTAAACTTCTCGATTTCCGCCATGCGGTTCTTGGGATCTGCTTCCGCAGTAATCGCGTTGAATCCGCTGGTCTCCAGGAACTCGCAAGTATTTTGCTCGGCAGCCTTTTCATCGGCGATTTTGCGGCTAAAGTCCTCGTCGCTCATGCCTTCCGGCTTAGTCTGCTTCGCGATCGAGTTACAGACCTCGCCTCCCGTGGCGGCATAATCCATCAACTTCAGATTGTTTTTCGCCTGCTGGGCGATTCCAATCTGCGAAACCAGGATATCGAGATTATGCGGCGAGCCAGCCAGCGCCTTGTCGCCGTAATCGAGGGCCTTTGGCATATCGCCCGTGGCCTGATAGGCCTGAGCAAGTTGCCAATTTCCATAAGCGACCGCCTGGGGATTCGACGAATACTTCTGTACGAAATCCTCATACATCACCAATTTTTTTTGCGCGTCTTGCTCGGTGGTGATGGCCTGCAAGGCATGATCCTCATCCGTGCCCGCGGCGATTACGATGCGGTCACTCTGTGCACTCGCCTGAGAAATTGTGAGAACCAGAGAGGAAACTAGAATCAACAGCAAGGATACTTTGCAGCGTCCCATAGCCCGCCTCCGGCATACGAGAGAAGTAACTTAAGTCCAAGCACGCGCATCGTAGCGCCGAATGGGCCTGCGCGCAAGGGCCGGAGTCACTTTTCAGGCCGCAGTCCACCTCGGAGGCAGGGAGTAGATTTTGTAATTGTGTAATTTGGTAATTGAGTAATTTGAAACGTTAACCGCTCCCCAGCTGCTTGCCTCTAGTGCTGAATTCCACAACTCAACTCAGCTACAGTAGAGGGGATGCGTGCCAGTTTCGGCAATCGTCCATTGCGCTTCATCTTCGCCGCCAACCTCGTCTCGATGGTGGGTAGTGGGATGAATTCGGCTGCCGTCGCCTGGTACATCCTGCAAGCCACACATTCCGAAGTGGCGCTGGGAACGTTTGCCGTGCTGCAGACCCTTCCCGCCATGCTCATGCTTCCCTTCACGGGAGTGGTGATCGACCGCGAAGATCGTCGACGGCTCGTCATGTGGCTCGACTCGGTACGCGCCCTGATTATCCTTACGGTGGCCATCCTCGCCTTCCGGCATCGGGTACAGGTTTGGCAGCTTTATCTGATGAACACTCTGGTAGCTGCCGGGTTCTGGATGTTTTGGCCCACAATCACCGCGCTCATTCAGGAACTCACCCCGGAAAGCCAGTTCTTGCAATCCAACACATTCCTGCTCGCCGGCGTGCAAGGGGGATTCCTGATCGCGGGAGCGATTGTCGGATTTATTTACGACCACATCGGGCTCGGCGGAGTTTTGATGCTGGACGTGTCTACCTACGTAGTCTCGTTCCTCTGCTACTTCGCAGTTCGGAAGGGAAGGCATGTGGTCATTCGACCGGAAGAACTCCGGGCCGATATAGTCGCGGCCGAAACCCAGTTGCAGCGGTTTTGGCGCGAAATGCGAGAGGGCCTGCACTTTCTTCGCGGGCATCGAGCCGTCGTTCTGCTGGGCGCAAGCTGGGCTCTGTTCGTCGGCGCAATGGTCACCGGAGTGGTCGTGACACCGTCTCTGAGTGACCGCGTGTTTCATGCCGGAGCGAAAGGATATGGCTGGTTGAACGCAGGATGGGGCACGGGAGCTTTCGTCAGCGTCTTGTATGCGCCAAAGCTGATCGGGATGCTGGGCGGCCGTCGCGCGATTGCGTTCTCCATGGCCCTGCTGGCAGCCTGCGTCGCGTTCGCACCCGTTTCAGGTTTTTTCGTGCTCGCGATCGCGACCTATTTCGTAATGGGATCCGCGCGCGGCGTGGGCGGTGTCGCCATGAACACGAACCTTATGGAGATGGTCCCGAAACATCTGATGGGCCGGGTGCAGAATGCCTTCTATTTCTGCGGCACGTTCCTGCAACTGGTGCTCGCCGTCAGCGTAGGGGCAGTCGCGCACAGGGTCAGCCTGGTGCTCGCCTTCGCGATCCTGGCATGCGTCTACGCGATGTCGTTCGTGGCTTCGAGTTGGCCAATCGAGGCGGACGTGGCCAAGGAAGTCGCCGCGGATTGAGAAATTGGGTAAATGAGTAATTGAAAATACCAGTGGCAGCGTGCTCTTAAATTACTCAATTACCAAATTACCAATTACCAAATCTTCGATGCCTGCTATTCTTTTCCATTCCTAAGGAGCCCGTATGTCCTCTGATCTGCAGGGCCGTACTGCCGTTGTGTTCGGAGTCGCCAACAAGCGTTCCATCGCCTGGTCTATCGCGCAGGGACTGCATGCCGCCGGCATGAAACTGGCCATCACCTATCAGAACGAGCGCCTGGAGCAGGAAGCCAAAGACCTGATTCTGTCTCTCCCGGGGGCAGAAGGTTTTATGTGCGATGTTTCGAAAGATGAAGATATCGAGCGCCTCTTCACGACTCTGCAACAACGGTATGGCAAGCTGCATGCCGTGGTTCACTCGGTGGCCTACGCGCCGGCGGAAGAATTGAAAGGCGAGTTCGTCAACACCACCCGTGAAGGTTTCCGGGTCGCGCACGACGTGAGCGTTTACTCGCTCATTGCTGTGTCGCGCGCTGCCGTACCGCTGATGCAAGATGGCGGATCGATCATCACCATGACCTACTACGGCGCCGAGAAAGTAGTGCCACATTACAACGTGATGGCCGTCGCCAAGGCGGCGCTGGAGTGTACGGTGCGCTATCTCTCGTATGACTTGGGCAAGAAGAAGATTCGAGTGAACGCAATTTCGGCTGGTCCCATTAAAACGCTGGCGGCCCGCGGCATCTCGGGATTGGGAGACATGCTCAGATCTCACGCCGAGCGCGCGCCGCTGGGCCGCAACGTCGAGGTGGCGGAGGTCGGATCAACGGGCGTATTTCTCGCCTCCGATGCAAGCAGCGGTATCACCGGCGAAGTCATCTACGTGGACTGCGGGTATAACATCATGGGATTCTGATAGCCGTGACTCCCAGCGCCGAATTGCAGGATCCCGTCCGCCGCATACGGCTTCTTCAGAAACTCACGATTGCATGGATGATCGCCGAGGCCATCCTGTCCTTGTGGGCCGCATTCCGCGCAAAAAGTCCGGCACTGCTGGCCTTTGGCGGTGACAGCGCCATCGAACTTCTCTCTGCTGCAGTTGTGCTTTGGAGATTTCAGGATCGCAACGGCAAGCAATCGGGGGAAGTGGCAGAAAGGCGCGCTGCGCGGATCGCAGGAATTCTGCTGCTCGCACTGGCCATCTATGTCGTCGCGGTAGCCTGCGCTACACTCTTTGGCCTCACGGCAACCTCGCCGAGCTATCTTGGAATCGGGGTGCTGATTGCGGCCACTGCCGTGATGCCCTGGCTTGCCTGGCAGAAGCGGCGTCTGGCTACGATCACGGGAAGCGCCGCTCTTCGCGCTGACGCCGCCGAATCAATGCTATGTGCTTATTTGTCGCTGGTTGCCTTGCTTGGGCTCTCCGCCCGGGCTTGGCTCCAGGTGTCCTGGGCGGACCCGATTGCCGCTCTGGCGGCGACCCCGTTCCTGCTTTGGGAGGCTCGGCACGCCTGGCGAGGAGATGCGTGCGGCTGCTCGGCGTACGAAACTCATTGTAAAATGGGGGGGTGAGCCGCCACTTTCAATTTGCGATATTCGCCCTCGCGATTCTCTTCGCGATGGTGCGTGAATGGAATGCTCCGGTGGCCTGCGCCCGCTCAATTCTGCTTCCCGCGCACACAGCGCAAAACACCCGCTAGACCCTCACTCGAATCGCCCGATCCGTTTCGCCATTCCGCTCAAAAGAAATTTCCAAATCCCGTTCCATGCTTAGCCATCGAAACTTTTCTCCCCACTCAATCAGCAGAATGCTGTTCTCCGAGCGCAAGTCGTCCAAGGCGAGTGTCTCTAATTCCCGCGGAGTATCGACCCGGTATAGATCAATGTGGTAAAGAGTAGCTGTCGGGCCGCGGTATTCATGGACCAAAGTGAAAGTAGGGCTGGTGACGTCTTCCTCAGATGCCGCTTCAAATTCGCGCGCAATTCCTTTTACCAGAGTAGTCTTTCCTGCACCAAGATCGCCGCGCAGCAGGACGAGCTTGGGTGGGACAAGCAAGCCCGCAAGGGTACGGCCGAAAGCGATTGTCTCCTCGGCCGAATGAGTAGTGATGTCCTGTAAAACTCTATTCGAGACTTTGTGCTGACTCACCCGAACAGTATAGCGGGACACAAAAGGACAGCGAGGTGCGAGAGTCGGTGGGCTCTGCGGAGGCGCCAGATTCGAAAGACGTGGGGAGAACTTACGTGGAAAATGCGCCCGACCTCATTCCCAGCGCACTGCGCATGGCCACGTGATCGAGCGAGTTGCGCAGACGCCGGTGATCGTCATCTTCAAGTGCTACGAATCGGAACGGCTGGAGCACACCGTCGGGCATACTTCGCATTGGGCTGAGGACTTCGGCCATGCCGTGCACCGGTCCCGATTGGGTTTGGAACGCGACTTCCACGAAATCGCCCTGGGCGAGAGACTCAGCCAGACGCAGCAGGCCGCCAGTAACCGAAACGCTCTGCAGTTTGGCCTTGGTGCGGCGTCCGTCTTCCAGACGAATCGCCGCCAGAACGGAGTCACCGAGCTGGACCCGGGATGCGCGCCGCGTAGGGTGCGGTTGGGGGAAGTGAGTCATAGGTTCAGATTAAT
Source organism: Candidatus Sulfotelmatobacter sp. (assembly GCA_025928375.1). GTDB lineage: Bacteria > Acidobacteriota > Terriglobia > Terriglobales > Acidobacteriaceae > Sulfotelmatobacter. The sequence goes on along the minus strand of JAICJP010000073.1, from coordinate 1,613 downwards.
ATGGCACCATCGTGCTATTCACGAACAGATTACCAAAGGCTCGTTGTCCAGATTCCTGCGCTAGGGGCACGGCAGCTGGCTGCATGCTACACGGGCGCAAGTACTTAGCTAAGTTAACTATTCAGTTAATGTCCCTGGCAAGGTTGCTTGTTAGACTCCGTCGAGATTTCATGGCCTACCACTCGCAATACGCTCTGCTGTTATGCTGACGGAACTCCGGAGGGACTTATGCTTCGCGTTCTGTGGCTGGCATTCATGACGGCACTACTGCTGAAGACAATGTGCTTCGCTGGAGGCGCGTCCGAGCAAACTGCTGGCGCGCTGCGGGTTGGGCTTGTCGGTCTGGTTCACGGACACGTGCATGGATTTCTCGAGCAGTCCCGCCACAGTCCCGAGATTGAGATCGTCGGAATCGCTGAACCGGATCGGCAGCTTCTGGCCCGGGCTGCGACGAAGTATGGGTTCGCTCAGTCGCAACTATTCACCGACCCGGAAGACATGATCGCGAAGGTGCACCCGCAGGCCGTTCTGGTCTATACGAACACCTACGGCCATCGCCGGATTGTCGAGATCTGCGCTCGTCACGGCGTACACGTGATGATGGAAAAGCCTCTGGCGGTGAGCATTGAGGACGCGCTGGCGATCGAGAAGGCCGCGCGTTCGGCGAAAATTCACGTGCTGGTGAACTACGAGACTTCCTGGTACCGGAGCAATCACGCCGCCTACGATCTGGTTCATGAGGGTGCATTGGGAAAAATTCGCAAAGTGGTGGTGCATGACGGCCATCAAGGCCCGAAAGAAATCGGCGTGCAACCCGAATTCCTCGCCTGGCTCACCGATCCGAAACTCAACGGGGCAGGCGCTCTTTTCGATTTCGGATGCTATGGAGCCGATCTGATGACCTGGCTCATGGACGGCGCACGCCCCCAGAGCGTCACAGCTGTCACGCAGCAAATCAAGCCGCAAATCTACCCGCGCGTAGATGATGAGGCGACAATTGTGCTCAAGTATCCGCAAGCGCAAGCTATCGTCCAAGCCTCATGGAACTGGCCGTTCGATCGCAAAGACCTGGAAGTTTACGGCCAGACAGGATACGTGATTACGCTAAAGAAGGACGAGGTTCGAGTGCGGCGCGCGGAAGACGGACAGGAAGAACAACTCGCGGCCAAGCCAGTGTCCACGCCCTATGACAATGAACTCTCCTATTTTCGGGCGGTGATTCTCGAGGGAGCGAAGGAAGACAGCCTGTCTTCTCTGGACACAAACGTGACCGTGACCGAGATTCTGGATGCAGCCCGCCGCTCCGCGAAAGAGGGAAAGACCGTGCTATTGCCGCAAAAAAGGTAGCGCAGGCAATCCCGCTCGGCGGACATCATTCGAGCCTAGCCGTTCCAGCCAGCAAAGCGCTCGCGCGCAATTTTTCGAGTGCGCTCGAACGCGTCCGGTAATCCCCGCAGCAGATCCGTAGCTACGAGCGAGTGCTCGCCCATGATTCCACGCATGACGTCGCCCGCAAGGCCATGCAGATGTACGGCGGCACACACGGCGAGCATCGGGTCGCTGGGATGTTGCCCGATCATCGCCGCAACCATTCCGGTCAGAATGTCTCCCGT
>JAICJP010000235.1 GCA_025928375.1 Candidatus Sulfotelmatobacter sp. | reverse complement strand
TGTCTGGTTGCCCTGGTAGAACCCGCCGCCATCAGCTACGCCTCCGAAGATGGAGGGAATGAACTGTGGATCATCGGCATAGCTGAAACGGAAGAAGACCTGATCTTTTTGAGTGAAGTTAACATCCAGACGTGCATCGAAAGCCTTGCGGTTCTCGCGAAGCACGGGCGAATTGGTGTAGTTGGAGGTCAAGGCATTGCTCGTCGGGTTTGGGAAGAGATTGAGCAATTTGATAGCGTTGGGGTCCAAGCGCCCCACCGGTAACATGTTCAGATCCGGACATGCAGCCAGCGTGTAAGTAAAATTGGCTGGTTCGTTCGCGCATACCGTGGTGAAAGGATCTCGCACGAAGCCAGTTCCTGAGACCCGCGTGGTCGCCGGATCCAGCACTGTACCGATTGGCATCGTACGATTAAGAATGTCGGTGTGGAACCCAGTCGAACAATTAGAGGGAGTGGCACCTGGTGGGCATGTTGATGGCACCTGCAAGTTGATCAAATCCTGCAAGTTGGTGTACCCGCCGTTCCGCTCTGACATGGTCGGCACCGCGCCGCTCTGAACTGTCCCCTGCCGCCGCCGCAAGCCTTCGTAATCAGCAAAAAAGAACATTTTATTGCGACCATTGAAGACGTGCGGAATCACAACTGGCCCGCCGATGGTAAACCCGAACTGGTTCTGACGGAGTTCTCCCTTCTGAGTGCGCCAGTTGCCGCTGGTATCTTGCGTTCTCTCAAAGTAATCCGCGGCATCCAGCTTGTCGTTGCGGAAAAATTCCCAGACGTCGCCGTGGAGCTGGTTGGTACCGGATTTGATAGAAGCGTTCAGCACCGCCGCCCCGGAGCGTCCAAACTCGGCGCTGAAATCAGTGGTCTGAACTTTGAATTCCTGAACGGCGTCGACGGGCGGCAGAACCACGAAGTTGGTGCCATTCAGGAAGTCGACCGTGTCGGAGTTATTGTCGATGCCGTCCAGCATGTAGTTGTTCTGCGCCGGACGAAATCCGTTAGCCGAAAAAGCTCCGGTCGAAGCGTTCCCGCGCGTGTCCGCCTGCGGAGAGTTCACGCCGGCTGAAAGCTGCGCCAGGAAAGTGAAATTTCTTCCGTTCAGCGGAAGGTTATTGACGTTGCGAGTATCCATCACCTGGCCGACTGAAGCGTCCTGAGTCTGAAGCACCGGAACAGCCCCCGTGACTTCGACCGTCTCGCTCACGCTGCCGGTAGGCAGTTTCAGGTTGACCAGTACATTCGCACTTACATTCACCACGACGTGAGTCTGGCTGACCGTCTTAAAACCCTGCGCCGAGGCGTCGATCTTGTAGCTGCCGATCCGGACCGGGCTGAACGTATAGCTTCCATCAGATCCCGTCGTCAGGGACAACGCCGTCCCCGTCCCCTCATTTGTGAGCGTAACCTTCGCGCCATTGACCACAGCCCCGGAGGCGTCCGTCACTGTACCCGTGATCGACCCCGTGTCCACCTGAGCCTGAAGGGGGAGGATGCTGGCCACAGCGGACACAGCAAGAACGAACAAACTACGCAAAATCCAACGCGACGCCGATCGGTTCATGAGCTCTCCTTTGAGCTTTTCCGAGGCAGGCGACCTCGCCCGCACGCACACACATCCGATCACCCGCGAACCCGTCGCTTTCGCGGCGCGTTCGCCAGCACAGCTGATTTGAATAACCCCAGTTTCCCGCGGCGGCAATCGAAACCAACCCAGTTTCGATTAACCGCTTAACCCAACTTGCCAGCTAGTAGAAATCGACTAGCGCAAGTGTGTACCGGGGAATATCACGCTGCCGTTTGCGTTGTCAAGAATTTTCTTCTCGTCTATACTCCGCCCAGTTACGGCGACGCCGATGCCGCGGTCCGTAACTGGCCGTATTTTCCATCATGAGCGTAACCATTCGTGACGTTGCGAAAGCCGCTGCTGTCTCGACAGCAACGGTTTCTAACGTCCTGAATAACACCGGAAAGGTCGGCCCCCAAACCAGGCGACTGGTTCTGTCCACGGTCAAAAAACTGGGCTACATTCGCGATGTGCACGCGCGCCATCTCGCCTCGCATGATCGCCGCACCCTGGGCATTATTGTTTCCGATATCGAAAATCCCTTTTTCCCCGAAGTCATCAAAAGCTTCGAGACACGCGCCCGGCAATTGGGCTACGACGCCATTCTTAGCGACACCAATTACGATCCGCGCAGAACTCGGGAAGCCACCGAGCGCATGATGGAACACAAGGTTCGCGGCGTCGCCATCATGACTTCTGAAATCAGCCTCCAGCTCGTGCACGAACTCGCTCGTCGAATGATCGCCGTCACCTTTCTCGACCTGGCTCCGGTTCGCGGATACACCAGCAATCTGCGCATCGACTACCCGTCCGGTGTCGAGCAGATCGTGAATTACCTCTACCAGAACGGCCATCGTCAGATTGCATTTGTCGCCGGGAGACCGGGTCTCAAGTCCAACATTGAACGTCTGGAGGCTTACAAGACATCTATGCGGCGTCTGGGGCTTGAGCCCGGGCCGGTGCTGCCGGGCGACTTGCGCTTTGAGGGCGGATTCGCCGCCGGATCTGCCATCGCTAAGCTTTCTCCGCGACCCACCGCTGTTATGGCCGTAAACGACTTGACCGCCGTAGGCGTCATCAAAGGTCTGCTCACCGCAGGTTGCCGCGTGCCCCAGGACATCTCGGTAACCGGATTCGACAAGACCCGCCTCGCCGAATACTGCAACCCGTCCATCACCACCGTGGATATCCATCGTGAGATACTTGGCCGCCTCGCCGCCGATGCCCTCCATGAACTCTCTAGCACCGTAAGTCCCCAAGGCAAGGAATACCGCATCGGCTCTGAACTGGTGATTGGCGACTCCACTGGGCCTGCCCCGGAGTTATCCGTCACGCTCCCCACTGGGAGTGCGCATGCTTAAACTGCTATATTGAGGCCTTCAGAGGGGCATCGGGGATGTTGGGGACCACTGCAATTCAAAGTTCAGTCTGCGGTTGCACGTACCAGGTCGGCATCGCCATTCTGCTCGTTGCGCTCCTCCCGCCGCTCAGCAACGCCCAGCAACCCTCGGCACCCAGGAATCATGCTCCCGCAGGCGCCTCAATCTCGCCCTTCCTCCAAGCGCAGGAGTTAATTCAGGCTGGCCATTTGGAGCAGGCGAAGAATGTCATCGATGAGCAACTCCTGCGCGATCCCTCGAATGTCGAAGCTCACAATTTGCTCGGAATCATTCTTACTAACCAGAAAAACTATACCCAGGCCCTGGACGCTTTCCAGCAAGCCCTGAAGCTGAATCCGAACTCCACATCGACCCGCAACAATCTTGCGAATCTGTATGTAGCCCAGGAGAAGCCTGATCTCGCAGAGAAGGAATTCAATCGCGTTCTCCAAATTGCTCCCGACAATCGCGATGCGAATTACAACTTGGGACTTCTTCTTTTGGCCAACGGGTCGCCGCTTCCTGCCATCGCGCATTTCCAACGCGTTCATCCCCAGACCATCGAGGCCCAATTCAATCTCGTACGCGCCTTCTTGGCCGCCGGCAAATCAGTTCAGGCATTGCAACTGGCCCGTCAGCTTTCGGCGGCGCATAAGCCCGATGTCCAATTGCATTTCACACTGGGTGTTGTGCTCGCGTCCGCCAGGCAATACCAATCCGCTGAACGTGAATTGGAATTGGCGAACGCCCTCAAACCGGACACTTTTGAAATCCTCCACAACCTTGGCCAGGCTTATCTCCGCGCGCGCGACTACGCCAAGGCTGATCTCACCCTCAACCGCGCCCTCAATCTGAAACCTGACTCAGTGGAAACACTTTATCTGCTCGCGCAGAGTTACTCCGACCAGTCCCGGCCCCTGGATGCATTGGAGCTGCTGGTGCGCGCCCGAAAACTTGCCCCCGAGAATACGGACGTGATCTTCCTGATGGCTCGCGTCAGCATGACCCAGGATTACTACGAGGACGCGATTCCTCTGCTCGAAGCCGGTTTGAAGATCGCTCCCCGGCGTTCCGATCTGCACGCCGCCCTCGGCGAGAGCTATTTCATGTCGGGCAAGGCCGAGAAAGCCATCGAAGAATTCAAAACTCTGATTGCACTCGAGCCGTCGGCCCGCTCCTACAGTTTTATGGGGCTCTCGTACCGGCACCTGGGACGTTTCGATGAGGCCCTCAAGTATTTCAATGAAGGATTGAAACTGGATCCTCACAATGCCTCCTGCCTCTTCAATGTTGGATTCATCCAGGAGCGCCAGGGAAATTACGCGCAGGCGGATGCGCTGTTTCAGCAGGCGCTGCGTTCAAATCCGGACTTCTCCGAGGCGCTACTGGAATTGGCTAATCTCCGTACCCGAGACAAGAAGTACGCCGAAGCCGCCGATCTCCTTCGCCGTTATGTGAAGGTCAGCCGCGATGCCGCGACCGGCTACTACAAGTTGGCGATGGTGGAGCGAAACCTTCACCAGAATGCGGCCGCGCAACGCGATCTGAATGTTTTTCAGACCCTTTCAAAAAATTCCTCCACCGGCCCCGTGCCTTATCAGCACCTGTTCGACTACGTGGACAATCGCACCAAACTTTCCGCGCATGAACGCAGCCAACTGGATCTCAGTGAACTGAACGAACAAATCAAGAAGCATCCCGGACAGAGCCAGGACCTGTACTTGCTCGCGGAAACTTACCTCAAGCTAGGCGAACAAACCAAAGCGAAAGAGATCATTGCTCAACTGGATCAAGTCAGTGGAGAAGACTATCGCACGCAAACGGGAGTAGGAGTATTGCTCGCGCGCTATCGTTTATACGACGACGCCATCCAGCATTTCCAGGCGGCGCTGAAGGCGAACCCCGATTCCGATGACGTGAAGTTCGACTTAGCCAATGCATATTTCCGCAAAGGCCAATTCCAGGACGCACTCGCAACCGCGCAAACTCTGTCCGCTGCGGGGCAGCAGGATGACGCATCGCTGGCTCTGTTGGGCGACATTGAGTCGCACCTTGGCAACTCCGCGAAAGCAGCCGAAATCTTCCGCTCCGCCATCGCTCGCAATCCCGACAATGATCAGTATTATTTATCTCTGACTCTGGTTCAGCTTCGTGAAAACAATCTTGCCGCCGCGGAGCAGACTTTGCAGAAAGGCCTGGCGCGAATCCCAGGCTCCGGAAAGATCATCTGGGGCCAGGGCCTGATCTCAGTCATGCAGGGCAACACCAAACAGGCCGCCGAACGGCTCGAGCGCGCCGTCGAGTTGATGCCCGAATGGGCCGGCAGCTATTCCACTCTCGGTGTCTTTTACTATCAAACTGGACAGATCGAAAAAGCCCGCGAAGTCCTCGATCGTTTCAAAGGAAGCAACGCCGGCGGGCTCGACATCGGCCGCATTGAACAAGCCTTGGCGAAGGCTCCGCAGAGAACGCCCACGGCAGAACAGGCGATCCCCACCGCCGCTCGCCAGCAAATGCTCCAGTTTGCGCTGCTCATGGCGGACCGCAGTTTGTGAGAATGGGAACCCGAATTAAATATCAACGCCCAGTTGCGCTCCGTGTCGCAGCGGCCCTCGCGTTCCTGTTCACCAGCGGCCCCGCTGTTCAGACTCCACTCTTGGCTGCGCAGCTGGCCAAAACGCAAGACGCATCGATCCCCGTCCGCTACACCGATGTTCGCGAGGCTGCAAAGATTACCTTCCAGCAGGACTCCACGCAAACGGAAGAAAAGTACTACTTGGAGACGATGGGTACCGGTGTTGCCTGGATCGATTATGACCAGGACGGGTTGATGGATTTGTACTTCGTTCAGTCCGCCGCGACCGATATTTACAAGCCGCCGCATCCCTTGCGTAGCGCGCTTTACCACAATAATGGGAATGGCACGTTTACCGACGTGACGGACAAAGCCGGCGTCGCAGGCGAAGGGCACTACGGCCAAGGAGTTGCTGTCGGTGATTTCGACAATGACGGTTACCCCGATCTCTACGTCACCGGCTACGGCCGCGCCATTCTCTACCACAACAACGGAAACGGCACCTTCACCGACGTGACCGCCAAATCCGCTGTCGCCGACGAGGGTGGATGGTCCACCAGCGCCGGTTGGTTCGACTACGACAAAGATGGCTGGCTCGATCTCGTCGTTACGAATTACATCGATTGGAATGCGAAGAACAACATCTGGTGCGGCGAGCGGCGCCCCGGCTATCGCTCTTACTGTCATCCCGGCAATTACAAAGGCCAGCACATCAAGCTCTATCACAACCACCATGACGGAACTTTCACAGATGTGAGCGACGCCTCCGGCGTCGGCAAGCCTGAAGCAAAGGGAATGGGCGTGGTCCTGGCCGATTTCAACAATGATGGCTGGCCCGATATCGCCGTCGCCAACGACTCCTGGCCAAATTTTCTCTTCCTGAACAAGCACAACGGAACTTTCGAAGATGCATCCCTGCTCTCAGGCATGGCGGCCAGTGAAGATGGTCGCTACGAGGCAGGTATGGGCATCGATGCCGCCGACGTTGATGGCGACGGATGGATGGATATTTACATCACTCATCTCGATTTTGAATTGAATCGTCTTTATCGCAACAGCCAGGATGGCACTTTTACCGATGAGACATTTCGCTCTCGCATCGGCAACAAAGCGGTCTTGCTCAGCGGTGTGGCCGCGAAGTTTCTCGATTACGACAATGATGGCTGGAACGACATTCTGCAACTCAACGGCGCCATGCTCGATAATGTCTCTCTTTACCACGGCGAAGTGTCTTACAAAGAACCGCTACTGATGTACCGCAACCTGGGT
>JAICJP010000176.1 GCA_025928375.1 Candidatus Sulfotelmatobacter sp. | reverse complement strand
GCCATCGCCGGACGCGTCATGCACGAGGTGGTTGAGCGCCTGCAGTTCCTGAACGCGGTCGGTTTGGGATATATCTCGCTCGACCGTTCGGCGGCCACGCTCTCCGGCGGAGAAGGCCAGCGCATCCGCCTCGCTACTCAAATTGGCTCGAAACTGCGAGGGGTCCTCTATGTGCTGGATGAGCCCTCCATCGGATTACATCACCGCGATAACGGGCGACTGCTGAACGCGCTGGAGAATTTGCGCGATTTAGGCAACACAGTTCTCGTTGTAGAGCACGACGAAGAGACCATCCGGCGAGCCGATTATGTTGTGGATCTCGGTCCAGGAGCGGGCAGGCACGGCGGAAACCTGGTTGCACACGGCACCCCGGAAGAGATCATGCAGCAGCCCGACTCGCTCACGGGAGCTTACATCTCGGGACGAAGGTCCATTGAAATGCGCCCCGAGCGGCGCCGGAAGAACGGCGCGGTACTCAGCATTCTGGGGGCGAAGGAAAACAACCTCAAGAATGTCGATGTGAGCTTTCCCCTTGGGGTGATGACAGTGGTGACGGGTGTTTCCGGCTCCGGCAAATCGACGTTGGTCAACGATATCCTGTACCGGGCGCTGGCCCGGCAACTGTATCGCTCGCGCGAGAAGGCCGGTGAGCATAAAGCTATGTCGGGGGCAGAGAATATCGACAAGGTCATCCGCATCGATCAATCGCCCATCGGGCGCACGCCGCGATCGAACCCGGCTACCTATACGGGAGTGTTCACGGCTATCAGGGATCTCTATGCCATGCTTCCCGAATCCCGCGAGCGCGGTTACAAAGCCGGACGATTCTCGTTCAACGTCTCCGGCGGCCGGTGCGAGGCCTGCCAGGGCGAGGGACAGCGCCGCATTGAAATGAATTTTCTGCCCGACGTTTACGTTCTCTGCGAGGTTTGCGGGGGTCGCCGCTACAATTCGGAAACACTCATGGTGAAATACAACGGGTACTCGATCGCAGACCTGCTGGAAATGCCTGTGTCCGACGCGTTGCCGATTCTCGAGAACATTCCGCAGGTAAAACAGAAGCTGCAGACACTCGTTGACGTAGGACTGGGCTACATTCATCTCGGGCAATCGGCCGTGACGCTTTCCGGCGGAGAGGCGCAGCGCATTAAGCTGGCACGCGAATTAAGCAAGCGGCAAACCGGCAAGACGCTGTATCTTCTGGATGAGCCGACTACCGGCCTGCATTTCGACGATGTGAAGAAGCTTCTCGATGTGCTGCACCGGCTCACCGACTTGGGAAACTCGATCATCATCATCGAACACAACCTGGACGTGATCCGCAACGCTGATTGGATCATTGATCTCGGTCCAGAGGGCGGGGAAGAAGGCGGCCGCATTGTCGCGCAAGGCACCCCGGAGCAGGTAGCCCGCATGAAGAAATCCTATACCGGACAAGCGCTCGCGACTTATTTTGCGAAGGCGCTTCCTGGTTCCCGCAGAGACGTTGCTGGCAGCGTCTCGGAGCCGGCAGTTCTCAGTTAAGGAAACCACTTGTCTTCTCCCGAAAGTCCGCAACCAGAGCCTCACGCGTCGAATGCTCCTGAGCCGCCCACTCTTAATGGCAACGGCTCCGAAGGCACGTTTCCCGGTACTGTGTTGCCTCCGGGTCCGCCCCCACGGCCTGCGGAGAATCCAGTGTGGAATGGTTGGGACGTTCTGCTGATCATCGGCTTGACGTTTGCCACGATCTTTGTTTCACAATTCGCCATCCTGTTCGGAGCGCACTATTTTTTCTACCCGCATTCATCCTTGATGGAGTTGTCGCAGCGGCCGCTACTGTTGTTGATTTCCCAGTACGTGATCGACCTTGCGGTCGTGATTTATCTGTTGTTCCTGATCGAGGGCAAGTACCGCGTGCCCTTCGGGAGTGCCATCCGCTGGAGTTGGCCCAGGAATGCCTGGGGACTGCTGCTCCTTGGCGCATTCATGTTGCTGGTTCTGAGCATGCTCGAGAATCTGCTGCCCATGCCCAAGGACACTCCCTTCGATAAGTTATTCGCCAGGCCGCGAGACGCGTACCTGATCGCCATCATTGCGGTCAGTCTTGGTCCTCTGGTCGAGGAGTTATTCTTTCGTGGATTCCTCTATCCTATTCTGGCGCGCAGATGGGGCGTTGTTTGGGCTGTCTTCCTCACCGCCTTGCCGTTCGCACTCATGCATATGCCGCAGTATGGTTACGCCTGGGGAGCACTGGCGGTGATCTTTATCGTCGGGGTTGTCTGCGGGACCGTGCGGGCGCTTACCAAATCGGTGGGCGCCAGTTTCCTGGTACACGTAGGCTACAACGGGGCGCAGATGATCATTGCGGTATTTGTGACCCGCGGTTTTACGCACATGCCAAAAGCGCTTGTCGCCATCCTTCTGCAGTAAATTCCGGATTTTCGGAACCCAGCCCGTCGCCCCACACTGATCGTCCGTTTTCAAGTATATTTAGCGGACGACTGTGGGTAGTCGCGGGGATCTGGGGCTCTCTCGTACCAACTCACCTCATCGAAGAGGAGACTCTTGTCCGATCAGCAAGAGACAGCCGAAAAACTGTTGTCGTCCTCCATCATGGAGGCCATTCCCGACGCGGTTGCTGCCGTAAACCAACAGGGCGTCATTGTGCAGGTTAACGCGCAAATCGAAGCCCTGTTCGGCTACACCCGGCAGGAGTTAATAGGACAGCCCATCGAAATGCTCGTCCCGGAGCGGCAGCGGGGACAGCATCACGGCCATCGCGACAGGTTTCATACCCAACCAAAGCTCCGCCGCATGGGGTCCGGCCTGGAACTCAACGGGCTGCGCCGCGACGGCTCAGAATTCCCGGTTGAAATCAGCCTCAGCCCGATTCCCACCGGGAACGGGCTCATCGTCCTGAGTGCAATTCGCGATATCAGCGAGCGCAAGCGGATCGAAGAGGAACTGCGGCGCGCCAATGCGGAACTGGAACTTCGAAAGTCGCGGGAACTGGCCGATTATCAAAGGCGTTTCGCCCTGATCGTGGATTCTTCCCAGGACGCCATCATTGGCAAGAATCTAGACGGCATCGTCACTCACTGGAACGAGGGTGCGCAGGAAATATATGGCTACACCGCGCAGGAGATGATTGGACGGCACATTTCTATCTTGGCGCCGGAAGAGAAGGCAGAGGAAATTACCGAGATCCTGCGCCGCATCCGGAATGGCGAGCGCGTCGGATACTTTGAATCCGTTCGGGTGACCAAGGACAAGCGCAAGCTGAACATGTCGATCTCCGTGTCGCCTATCTACGACTCAGAGGGAAAAGTTGTGGGTGCTTCCACCATCGCCCGCAACATCACGGCGCAGAAAAAGACGGAAGAGCAACTGCGGCAGTCGCAAAAAATGGAGGCGATTGGACGGCTGGCAGGAGGGGTGGCTCACGACTTTAATAACCTGCTCGGCATTGTGACCGCTTGTTCGGAACTGCTTCGCCGCAAAGTGCCTGATGCGGAAAGCGCGGAGTACCTGCAAAATATCCGGGAAGCCGCCAAACGCGGCGCGGCTTTGACCCGGCAGTTGCTCGCGTTCAGTCGCCGGCAGCCCGTCCAGAAGCAGTTACTGGATTTGAACGAGCGCCTCAAGGAAGTGCGCAAGCTTCTGGTGCCGCTGATGGGAGACGACGTTGAGATTGTTTACCTTCCCAAGCCGGGCAACGCAATCATTGAGGCCGACCCCGGGCAGATCGATCAGGTCGTGCTGAATCTCGCAGTCAATGCTCGCGATGCCATGCCTCGAGGCGGCAAGCTAATTCTCGAGACCGGTGTCTTCGACTTCGACGACGCTTTTGCCCACGAGCACTCCGGGATGAGTGCGGGTTCCTACGTGATGTTGGCTATCAGCGATAACGGAATCGGAATGGATGAAGCCACCCGCTCCCGCATCTTCGAACCGTTCTTCACTACCAAGGAGACCGGGAAGGGAACCGGCCTGGGACTTGCAACCGTCTACGGCATAGTCAAGCAAAACGGCGGCCACATCTGGGTTTACAGCGAACTGGGGCACGGTACCACGTTCAAGATCTATCTTCCCAGCGCAGAAAAAAAGCTTATCCCAGGGCAGGAAAAAGCTGAAGACACTCTGCCGCCCCGGCGTGCAGGCGTAACTGTCCTCGTAGTCGAAGATGATCCGGTCATGCGTCGACTGACACGCAAAATGCTCGAGGAACACGGGTATCAAGTACTTGAAGCGGAAGACGGGCACGCTGCGCTGGCTGCAATCTCTTGCGCCGGCAGAAAGGTCGACCTGACGCTCACGGACGTTGTGATGAAGGGAATGACGGGGCCCGATTTGGTTCTTAAACTGATCGAATCCTATCCCCAGATGAAAGTCGTTTACATGTCGGGCTACACGGGCGAGCTGGTTACCAATCAGCGAGGCAATGGCATGCGTCTTTTGGAAAAGCCCTTCACCAGGGCGTCGCTCTTGCAGACGCTTGATCGAGCCTTGAACGAAGAAGGATAGCTGCACGACTTCCCGCAGCCACTCCGAACCAACTACTTAATCGTAAGAGTCAGCAACTGGGCTCCGCTGACCACATAATCCAGCGACGGGGTTGAGGTTTCGTCCACGTTGGATTCGCCGCTCACGATCATTTCCTGATTCCCCCGCATGCCCTCCATGACATTCATAACGCTGATGGGAAGCGTGGGCATGACTTTGTCCGCAACCCGAGCTTCCGGGTCGGCCTCCAGCAACGAGACATAGAGCCGGTTATTGGAATGCTCTTTATTGAGCAGGGCGATGGTTGATGCGAGGTCGAGCTTCCGTCCAAATGCGGGGTTGGTGCGGTTCACGCGGTCCAGGGTGTCGCCATCGCTAACCAGTATGCGCAGAGTTCCTTTACTCGCCGACGTGGGGATCTTCACTGGAATCTGTCGCACCACTCGCTCGCCGCGATAGGGCGCAAGCACCGTCTCTACAATCACCTGATCGCCGGGACGCGCTTCGGTGACGTCGGTACGCGCGCTTTCCAGCCGCGCCCAGCGCCGTTCGCGGACCAGATCAAAATCGAGGTTGACGCTCTTTACTGCCGGGGCGTTGTAGGGATTGTCATAGATGCGCCCAAAGCGCTCGCCTAGCGAGAGAGCCGCCGCCATGGCTGCCGGCTGCCCGTTTTCCGCCGGAACGAACATGTTGCGCAGGCCGACTTCCGGGAATCCCTTCACGTCGATCGTCCCGTTCAGCCGGTACGTGATCTCTTCCCCGAACTCGTTGACCCCGTGCAGCGCGTTGAAGACCGTCGCCATCATGGCCACCGGGCTCAGGCGTGGATTGTTGAGCACCTCGTAGTGGAATTCCTTCATGCCGCTGCCGCCGTGAATCGTGAGCGTGACCGGGATCATGTCGGGTTGCTTGCCGAAGACTCCAAGAATGCCGGTGTGACGATCCTGTACGAATACGCCCGCGCGCTCAGTGGTGTTCACGATCTTAAAGGCATTGAGAGGCGAAGGGAGAGTCGCCAGAACCTCCGCCTTGTTCATCGGGAGGTCGACGGATCCGAACTGGAGTAGTGGATGTCCGCAGGCCAGGAGGCGTTGAGGGTCAATATAGGTAACCGTGCAGGTCGCAGCGATATCCATATCCCCGCGCACCAGGATGGCGCTCACCGCCGATCCGGGCTCCAGCGGTTCGGGCTGCTTAGCCTCGCTCACCGATCCCGCGCCCATTACTGGAACAATGCCGGCAGAAGCAAATTGAGGAGCGAATTGCCGGACCGCATCTTCCGAAAAGCCATTAAAAACAAGGGGAGCGTCAATCGGCTTCAACAACTGCGCCAAGCTCTCCACCGACCCCGGGATACTCGAACTCACCCCCGGAGCGGCAGTTTTGCCGGCGGCATTCGTGATCGCAGGTTTGCTGGCTGACGCTTCTTCGGTGGGGGATTTGTCCAGCGCATTGATCTCCAGCATGTCGGCGATCGGCGTCACGCCGGCGATGGGTTCCTTCGAGAACTCACCGATACGGAACGCCAGAGCGCCCGCGAGCTTGCCGTCCAGATAGACCGGGCTCCCGCTCATGCCCGCAACCACTCCCGTGTATTCCGGCTTTTGCCCGTGCAGGCGGACCAGAATGATGTCGCCCTTGGGGCCGTTCACGTTGTGCAGAACGCCCAACACTTCCACGTCCATCGGTTCGGGTTTAACGCCCTGAAACACGGTGTACGCGACTCCGCGCATCCCCGCGTGAATTTGGCTCACGGGGATCGTCGGCTGGGAGGTTTGCGCAATTAGCACTGAACCGAGCAGGGATACACTTAGAGCGAGGAGCGGAAGGACACCTTTTCTCATTTAAAGCCCCGACGGGACCCGCCAACGGGTCCAAAAACGTTAGATCCTGACCAACTGCGATCACGTTGCCAATGGAGGAGAAACTCCTGGGACTTGGCAAAACATCCCAATTGCGAATCCTTGCGTCTATACTAGCATAGAGGTTTCCGGGTATCCGCATGTTTAATTGTCAGTGGGGCAAGACTTTAAGCCCTGAGCTCGGGGCATTGTTCAGCACTATTGGGCGGTTCTTTTGCCTCCTGTTGTGCGCCTGCATTGTGGCCGCGGCTCAAGATCAAACCAGCCCAGCGCCATCGTCTCAACCATCGTCCCAGTCTTCCCAGGGTTCGCAAAACGGCAAGCCGAAACAGGATGCTCCGGCCGAAGCCGGTGGACCCACCGACAACGTGGGACCCTACGCCATTCCGAAAAAGAAGGCCGAAGATGCGCCGCCTCCGCCGCCTCCGGTTACGCCCAAAAAGGTCGCCGATTTGCCCGACTACTCGCTCAAGGTGAACGTTCCGCTGGTCAACGTGGACGTCTCCGTCCTCACCAAGAATGGACAGTTTGTCCCCGGCCTGAAGAAAGAAAACTTCAAGGTTCTGGAAGATGGCGTGCCTCAAGCAGTGACGCACTTCAACGTCTCCCAGGCGCCGATTACGGCCGTCCTGCTGGTCGAATTTGCGTCAACCAACTACGTTTTCATGATGCAGGCGCTGCAGGCTTCCTACGCTTTCGCGAACAGCCTGAAGAAGGACGACTGGGTTGCGGTGGCGTACTACGACATGCAGCCTCACATCCTGGTGGACTTCACCCAGGACAAGCGGGCGGTTTACGGCGCGCTGAACCAGTTGCGCATCCCGGGATTCTCCGAAACCAATTTGTTTGACGCCCTTTATGACACGCTTGACCGCTTGGATCGCGTGGAGGGGAAGAAATACATCGTCCTCGTCACGACGGGAATCGACACGTTCAGCAAGCTGACGCTCGACAAGATCATGAAGAAGATCCGCGACACGAAAGATGTGACTATCTTCCCCGTCAGCGTTGGATTCATCGTCCGCGAGTACTGCGAAGTTCACCAATGTGGATACACCCATGGCATGGGTATTCCCGTCGGTCACATGGACTACCTCCAGGGCGACAACGAGATGAGAACCTTCGCGGCCATGACTGGGGGCAGGGCATATTTCCCTCGCTTTGAAGGCGAACTGCCGGAGCTATTCCAGGACATCTCTAGCGACATTCGCAACCAGTACACCGTTTCTTATTCGCCTACCAACACCAAACTCGACGGGACATATCGCAAGCTGAAGGTGCAGGTGGTTGCGCCCGACGGAGGGCCGCTGAAAGTGAAAGATCAGAAGGGCAAGGACGTCAAGATTGAAGTCGTCGCCCGTGAAGGATACACCGCGAAACATACGGTGGATTGAGAACTGCCACCGGCTATTAATGCACGTGGAAGAGGTGGTCGAGCAGCAGGAATAGCGCCGCCCCCACAAATACCAGCACCGCCATTTTCATGGCCGGCTCTTTGTTGACCTCAGGAACCAGGTCAGAAGCGGCAACGTAGATCGTCACCCCCGCAGCCAGCGGCAAGCCTGATGCGACATGATGGCGGAAGACTGCCATAGTCAACACACCCGCGAGCGTCGCGCCCCCGAGGATGATGGATGCACCCCAGGCGATTCCCCGGCTGCGGCCGCTCGCCAGCATGACGGAACTAACCGTAAAACCTTCCGGAATCTTGTGCAGGAAGATCGCCAGGAAAATGATCCATCCC
Source organism: Candidatus Sulfotelmatobacter sp. (assembly GCA_025928375.1). Taxonomy (GTDB): domain Bacteria; phylum Acidobacteriota; class Terriglobia; order Terriglobales; family Acidobacteriaceae; genus Sulfotelmatobacter. The sequence continues at coordinate 955 of JAICJP010000176.1, read as the reverse complement.
AGCCAGTTCGACACCAGAAACCCAGATGCGATGGCAATTCCGTCAAAGAATGCGTGGATGATCAGTCCAAGCAAGACCGAGTATCCGGTATGCGAATGCACAAACTCATCATGGTGCGTCTCCTCACCAAAATGAAAATGGGGAGTCACCGTGTGCTCGAAGAAATGAATGATGAGGTAACCGAGCAAGATCAGCAGGGCGGCCGTTTTTCCCCGTATTTCTAAACTTTCGGGAACCATTTCAACCAGTGCGGTGCCCAGCATGAATCCCGCGCCGATAGCAACGAAGTAGCGAAGGTATCGCCGTTCCCAGTGGCGCTGCACAATGATGGCGCCGCCAAAAATATTGGCCGCAGCCGCCGTCAAGCCCAGGAGAATGCTCGTGGTGATCGGGTGCATTTTTCTCCGGGATCATATCAGTTCCGAGTTTCAGAACTGAGAACTGACAACTGGCAACTGGCAACTGCTCCTCACCCCGAATGCCGAATGTGCATCACGTCGCCATCCTGCACGATGTAGTCCTTGCCTTCGAGACGCAGCGTCCCCTTGGCCCGTGCATTGGCCTCTGATCCTGCCTCGAGCAGTTGGTCCCACCGAATTGTCTCCGCGCGGATGAAGTGTTTTTCGAGGTCGGAGTGGATGGCTCCGGCTGCCTCTTGCGCGCGAGTGTTGGCGGGAATCTGCCAGGCTCGGCATTCGTCTTCCCCCGCCGTGAAAAAAGAAATCAGTCCCAGCAGTTTGTAGGTAGTGCGGATCAGCCGTGTCAGCCCGCTCTCTTTCAGGCCGTAGCTGCCCAGGAATTCGGCTGCATCGGCATCACTCATTTCGGAGAGTTCCGCTTCCACCTTGCCGCAAATCGCGGTCGCTCCGGCATTGGGACGCCCCGCCACCTCGTTGAGCTTGTACTTGCCGACCGCTTCCTCCAGTTCTTTCCCCAGCTCGGTTGACTCGCCGAT